>JANLGB010000257.1 GCA_024653405.1 Candidatus Saccharicenans sp. | reverse complement strand
GTTCCAGTCAGACCGCCTTCTTCCACTTCCACCAGGTAGCGCCACTCATTGTTTTCCTGGAAAAAGCGCACCCGGCAATGGACCTTATCGTTGACAGCCGTGTAGCGGGCGGCTTCCAAGGTGGTCAGCAGGTCCCGGGCGGCGCTATCTAGGGCCCTGGCTTCCAGGATGTTGAGGAGGCTGGGGTAGGAGGCCGCCAGAATGATGCCGATTATCCCCACCACCACGATGATTTCGATAAGAGTAAACCCGTTTTTTTTCATCTGATTATTCCCTGCCGGTTCATACTTTGGCTCAATTTTACCCCAACCCCGGGAAAAAATGCAAGGAAATTCACCCCGATGGTGCGGTTCCCGGGCTTATGGGCAGGTGGCAGACCGGAACTTGAAGCCTGATTCCTGTTCTCCAGAAAACGGTAATAATTCAGGTGCCCATAAAACCAGGACATAGCTATGGTTCTGCCTCCTGAGAACAGGCTATTTTACCCTGAGCTCCGTGGCAATAATCACCAGGGGTGAATTTAGGGGTGATTATTTGCTTATTCAACTCCTATTTTCCCGTTAAAAAACAGACTCAGACATATCTGGAGAAGCGTTTTTTGGTTTAATCAGCCGTCTGCCCGGCTCTCCCGCTCAGGCTAAACTCGGGGGCGCTTCCTGGCGACTCCCGGCTCTGGCGGTCTTTGAGGCAACTTTCAATAGACCAACCTTGAACCGGGTTTGCTGGACTTCTGCCCTTAAGCTTATTTATTCAAAACCAGATTTTCTATGAAAAATTCCATCATCCGCTCCAGCCGGACGCTGGTATGACCCAGGTCGGGGCCGACCTGGACTTCAAACGACTTATTAGCTTTTTGTAGAGCCTGAATCAACTGCATGGCATTATTGGGATGAACATTGTTGTCAGCGGTGCCGTAATAAATCATCAGCCGTCCCTTAAGGTTATTGACATAGGTCAGGGCGCTACCGTTCTTATAACCTTCCTTGTTCTCCTGGGGAATCCACATGTAGCGTTCGGTGTAGATGCTGTCATAATGCTCCCAGGCCGTAACTGGAGAGGAGGCACAGGCGGCAGCAAAAGTGTCCGGATGACGGAGGATGGCCATGATGGAGGCATAGCCGCCATAGGAGGTGCCGAAAATCCCCACCCGGCTGCCGTCCACGGAGGGCCTCTGGCTGAGGGCTTTTACCCCGGCTGCCTGGTCATCGATTTCCACCACTCCCAGTTTCTGGTAGATGGCGTCCAGGAACTTCTTGCCCCGGCCGGCGGCACTCCGGGAATCGAGGGAAGCCAGCAGGAAGCCAAATTCGGTGAGCGGACTCGGAGTGATGAAAGTTTCTCGGGCTCCATTGGTGGCCGGTCCGGCATAGACGCTGACCAGAAGCGGGTACTTTTTGTTGGGGTCAAAATTTGAGGGGAACTGGAGCAGCCCATAAAGTTCGGTCTGCCCGTCGGCCGCCTTGAAGGTGAAAAGCTCGACCTTCTTGAGACCCAGGGCTTCGAACTGGCTCAGGTCAGACCTGGCCAGCTCCCGCAGGAGCTGCCCGCCGGTGGTGTAGAGCCGGGTGACCGGGGCGATATCGTGGGTCTGGGCCACGTCGACAAAGTATTTGTAATTGGGCGAGAGGTCAACATTGTGATTAAAAGCCGGGTCGGTCAGCCGGCGGTCATTTTTCCCGGTTAAGGCTACCCGGTGGAGTTGCACTTTCATCGGGTTGTCGCCGCTTCTGGCGGTGTAATAGACCCAGCCGGTCTTTTCATCCACCCCGACCACGCCGACCACGTCAAACGGATGACGGGTCAGGTTGGCCAGCAATTTGCCACCCAGGTCATAAAGATACAGGTTCCTGAAGCCGGTTCTTTCGGAAACCAGGATGAAACGGCGCCCGTCTTTGAGCCAAGTCATTTGAGGAGAGTTTTCGGTCCAGGAAGCCGGCCATTCCTCCCGGAAAACTACCCTGGTTTGACCGGTGTCCGGGTTGGCCGCCACCAGCTCGGTGATATTCTGGCGGCGGTTGGCCCGGAAGAATAAGATTTCCCGGCCATCTTTAGTCCAGTTGATTCCATAGACGTAATGGCCGACAACCTCGTTGGAAAAGGGCTGCCCGTTGCGCACGTCAAGGCTGGTGATCTTCTTGCTCTTCAGGTCATAGACCAGCAGATCAACCACCGGGTTCGGTTCCCCGGCCTTAGGATAGGGCTCAATATCCATCCGGCTGTAGAGCTTGGTCTGGTCCAGCTGCAGGAAGTAATCGGGGACGTTCTTCTCGTCAAAACGGTAAAAGGCCAGCTTCTGGCTGTCGGGCGACCACCACATGGCGGTGATCTGGTCCAGCTCTTCGCCGTAAACCCAGGAAGCGGTGCCGTACTTGACCCGGTTCTGGTCTGAGCCATCGCTGGTAATGGCCAGCTCGGTTTTGGTAGTGAGGTCTTCCAGGTAGAGATTGCGATTTTTATAGACTGCCTTGAATTTCTTGTCCGGAGATTCAGCCGAAGTGAATTGCCTTCCC
>JANLGB010000256.1 GCA_024653405.1 Candidatus Saccharicenans sp. | reverse complement strand
GCCCGGAGCGAGGCCACGGTCCTTCTCACCGGAGAAACCGGCACCGGGAAAGACCTGATTGCCCGGCTCATTCATTTTTCTTCTTCCCGGAATTCTGGCCCCTTCCTGGCGGTCAACCTGCCTTCCATTCCAGAGACCCTGGTGGAAAGCGAACTGTTCGGGGCCGAGAAGGGGGCTTACACCGACGCCCGGGAAAGAAAAATTGGAAAATTTGAAGCGGCAGACGGCGGGACACTTTTCCTGGACGAAATCGGGGACCTCCAGCTGGCGGTACAGATTAAATTGCTGAGATTTCTGCAGGACCGGGAATTTTACCGCCTGGGGTCAACCCGGCCGCTCAGGGCTGATGTCAGGATTATCGCCGCCACCAACCGCAATCTGGAAAAAATGGTCAGCGAGGAAAAGTTCAGGGCCGACCTGTATTACCGGCTCAACGTCATCCGGATAGATGTCCCCCCGCTCCGTGATAGAAAGGAAGACATTCCGCTGCTGGTTGACCATTTCATCCGGGAGTACAGCCGGCGCGAAAAAAAGAATGTCCGGGGCATATCGGCCGAGGCCCTGAACGCGTTGATGAATCACGATTTCAATGGTAACGTCAGGGAGCTGGAAAACACCATAGAGCGGGCCGTTATTTTCGCCGAGGGGGAGGTCATAACCCGGGCTGACCTGCCCGTTTTCCTGGAGATAAAATCGGAATCGGAGCTGACCGGAGCCGGAGGTGATTCCTCAAAGCCCCTGCCGGACAGGGTCCGGGACCTGGAAATCCGGGAAATCAGGCGGGCCCTGAAAAAAAGCGGCGGGGTTAAGAGCCGGGCGGCCCGGATGCTGGGGATAACCGAGCGCATGCTCTCTTACAAAATGAAGATATACGGGTTATAAACGGGGGCACAATATTCATTTGCCAATTTTTAATTCATGCCCATAGCCGATTTATTGGCTGTTTAAGGGTGCAAGGATAATACCGGCAGGAAAACCGGCAGGAAAAACAAGAGATTCGAGAAAGTCTCTAAAGTATTTACGAAAGTTACAAAAATAGGAAAAGAGTATTGTGTTCCCAGTTTTCAGTCGTAGAGCTGCCACTCTCCGGAGTGGTTTTCCGGGGTCTTCGATTTTTCTTCCCAGACCCTGAGGAGGTAGTCTTTATTATCTTCAAAAAACTGGGCCTGCTGCTCCACCACCTGCTCGGCCTGCTCTGAGGTCATGTCCCAGGTGCGGTGAACAAAATCGGCTATCCTGGCGTAATAAAGCGGTGTCACCAGTTCGATAATCTTGAACCGGTTCCTGGGCCAGGCGTGGAAGGTGGCGGCCAGCTCGTAGAGGATTTTAACCCAGGCCTCAATCGGCAGGCTAAAGTCCTGGACCGACAGCCTGGAAGCGGCTTCGACAGCGGCAAAGGCCTCCTCGGAAAACATCTCCTTCCACAGGGGGGAAAATTGCTTGTAGCCAACCTTGAACCTGTAGACTAGGTCGGGCAGGGTTACCTCCACCGGCTCCGGCTCCCGCGGTTCGATTTCGCCCAGGATTTCCACTGGCTGGCTGCCCCGGACGATCTTCCAGTACTGTTCATATTGCTCCATCAGGGTGAACAGGATCCACAGCACCTGCCTGAACATCGGGCCCAGGTGTTTGGAAGGGTCTTTGACGTCGTGAATTTTGACCCCGAGGTTGGCTTGGCAGATCTTGAAACCCTGGATGATGGCATTGGTGGTCATCCAGATATCAATCCCGAACCTGGCCACGTCCGTTTCCCAGACATCCTGGCTGATGTAGAAGTTGGCCACCTGGCGGTTAAAAGCAAAATCACCGCCGATGGGCTGACGTATTCTCTTTCCGTACAGGGCCCTGGTCAGGTTGTAGACAATGTTATTGGTGATGGTGCCATCGTACTTGTGACGCTGGTAGATGGGTGCCACAAAGTCATAGCCCTTTTCCAGGACCGGGTTGAGCAGGTTGAAGACCCACTCCGAGGTGATGCTGCGCAGGTCGGCATCGACCACGGCGCAGGCCTTAACCCTGAGTTTGCAGGCGGCTTCAAAAACCGAGCGCAGGGCCGAGCCTTTTCCCCCGATGCCCCGGTAAATTGAGACCAGCTTTTCCTGCCAGGGCTTGATCTGGAACTCCTTGGCTTCTTCGCGGGTGTCGTCGGTCGACCCGCCGTCGGCAATTAAGATCAGGTTGCGCGAATTCCGGTAATACTTGTCCAGGCCGTGGGTGACCATCTGGATGACATGGGCGATGGTCTTTTCGTTGTTGAAACAGGGGATGCCGACGATGATATCGGCCTGGCCGATTTCTTCCAGCCTTTTTAGGGTGTAACCCCGTAGCGATGTGGTGTAGGCCATAGAACCATTATCCAGACTATTACCGTACTAGTCAAACTTTAGATGGCTCATCAGCATAGAATGTGGGACACCGGGTGGTGAAAGTAAGAGAGACGTCCGGTTCGTCAATGGGAAAAGAGACCGGGTCTCGCTGTCCTTAATTTGGTCCTTGGCTAATACATGGTATCCAGGTTGAGGGA
>JANLGB010000255.1:437-2529 GCA_024653405.1 Candidatus Saccharicenans sp. | reverse complement strand
CTCGTGGCAGCCATATACCTCAACCGGCAGTTTCCACGGGTTGCTGCTTTACCAGAAAGCCTGGCTGTTATCAGGCCGGCGGGATACATCTTGCTTTTTCTCGGATTACTCCTCTGGGCTTTGGCCCTCATTCAGTTACTATCCGGCTTTTCCAAGAGCAGGCTGGTAACAACCGGGGCCTACGGTGTTGTCCGCAACCCGATCTACTCCAGTGCCACGTTTTTCATTCTTCCCGGTGTGGCTCTTATAACCCTGACCTGGGTCTATTTTGTTGTCTCGGCCTTTTTGTATGCCGGGGTAATGATTTTCATAGGCCGGGAAGAGGACCAGCTCAGGGATACCTTTGGCCTGGAGTATGAAGATTATTCAGCAAGGGTGGACCGGCTGATTCCGCTTAAAAAACCTCGAGCTCGGAAATAAATCAGGAGGATTTAATGCCAGAAAATATGATCATAGTGGGTGCGGGAATCGCCGGCCTGTCAACTGGCTGTTATGCCCAGATGAATGGTTACAGAACGGCCATCTTCGAATCGAACAAAGTCCCCGGCGGTCTCTGTGCTGCCTGGACGCGGAAGGGCTTCAAGTTCGACATCAGCATGCATCTGCTGGCGAACTCAAGAAGTGGTCCTTTTAAGAAAATGTGGGATGAGCTGGGAGTTACCAGGAATCAGGAATTTTTTTATCATGACAGAATTGTCGCCGTTGAAGGTCTGGAAAAAAGGCTTGATTTCTGCCTGGACCGCGACCGTCTGGAAAAACAGATGCTGGCCATATCTCCGGAGGATGCCGGCCTGGTTAAGGAATTTGTAGAGCTGTTTTTCGGCGGCGGGGTCATGGACCTGGCTTCTCTCGACCCGCCGGAACTGGTAGGGTTAACCGGCAGGCTAAGAATGTTCCTCAAGGTGTTACCATTGTTTGGCCTGTTCAAAAAGTACGGGCGTATGACCTTGCAGGAATTTACGACTCGATGCCGGGATCCTTTCCTGGCCGTTGCCCTGAGGTTCGTGGTGGATACCCCGGGCTGGCCGATGCCTGGATTCCCGATGGTGGCCCTGGCCGGTTTTGCCCGCGCCGGGGGAGAAGCCGGGTATCCACTGGGCGGTTCCTTTAACGTTGTATCAAAAATTGCTGATTTTTACAGGACCCTTGGTGGCCAGATTCACTTCAACAGCCGGGTGGTGGACATCTTGATAGAACACGACCGGGCTGCTGGAATCCGGCTTGAGGATGGCAGCGAGCAGAGAGCCGATATTGTGGTCTGGGCAGGTGATGGGCACCGGCTGATATTTGACATTTTGGGTGGAAAGTATCTGGATAAAAGCATCAGGAAAATGTACGAGACCTGGCCTGTGGTCAAGCCCATGGTTCACGTTTGTTTCGGCGTCAACCTGGACCTTTCAGCCGAGTCGAAACAAATTGTCTATGAATTAGAAAAGCCCATTATTATTGCCGGCGAAAGCTTCAAGTGGTTATGTATCATAAACCACTCCTTTGATAAGAGCACCGCGCCTCCGGGCAAGACGGCGCTTGAGGTCTGGTATGCGACTGACTATCAATACTGGGAAGAGCTGGCCAAGGATCGCCCGAAATACGAGGCCGAAAAAAAGCGAATTGCCGAAGAAACAGCCGAGGCCCTGGAGAAACGATGGCCGGGGTTTAAGTCAAAAATAGAGGTGGTGGATGTACCGACCCCGATGACCTATGTCCGTTATACCGGCAACTGGCAGGGTTCGCCGGACGGCTGGTACATTACTCCGGAAAACATGAAAGAACAGAAGATGAAAAGGTCACTGCCAGGGCTTCGAAACCTTTACATGGTAGGACAATGGACGGCCCCTTTTACCGGCACAGTCGGGGCAGCACTCTCTGGCCGTCAATTGATCCAGATATTGTGTAGAAAAGACAGGCGGCCTTTTATCACCCAAACACCTGAAGTGTAAGATAAGTGTGATTTCTGCTAAGGTGTTGAATCTGACTAATTTCCGTTCGGCTTTAATGTAGAGCTTTTTCTTCAGGAAAAATATTTCAGCTACTCTCTCTCCAGGAGCTATTTAAGCCGGACCTGCTCTATTCTTTCAGGTAATGATTGGCA
>JANLGB010000255.1:0-427 GCA_024653405.1 Candidatus Saccharicenans sp. | reverse complement strand
ATAAAAGATTGAATCTATTTGATGGTGCTAATATTGGGTTATAGAATTGAGAACTCCGAAAGGTAGTCAAGCCCTCGTTCTTGCGTTAAAATATCTGTGCGGTTAGTTAAAGGAGAAAGGATGGCCAGAAGAAGAAAGCCCCGATTGCTGCTGGCGGTAGAGACTTCCTGCGACGAAACCTCGGCTGCCGTCCTGGAGCAGGGCAGGATTCTAAGCAACATCATTCTATCCCAGGATGAAATTCATTCGCCCTATGGCGGGGTAGTACCGGAGCTGGCTTCCCGCCAGCACATAAAGTCCATAGATTTTGTGGTCGGCGAAAGCCTGGCCCAGGCCGGAGCGGGCCTTGAAGACATAGACCTTTATGCAGTCACCCAGGGGCCGGGTCTCATCGGCTCTCTTCTGGTCGGCCTGACCTTTGCCAAGG
>JANLGB010000254.1 GCA_024653405.1 Candidatus Saccharicenans sp. | reverse complement strand
GCCCCCGACGTCAAGCTCGGGGGCGATGCGACAGTATTCCATCAGGTCCTCCCTTCAGCTTAATTCAGCTACTCCGTCAATTTTACCAGATGGCCCTTCTGGGCGATAGACCTGTTGGAAGCTTCCAGCAACTTTACCACCATCAGGCCGGCCTGGCCGTTGTTGAATGGTTCCTTGTTCTGCTGCAGGCATTCTATGAAATAATCAATTTCTTTTTTCAGGGCTTCGGTGGGTTCCAGCCTAGGCACGTATACGTCGCCAATGCGGTAGTTGATGAGCATGTTGTGGATGTGCTCTTCCGAGGTCTGGATCTTGAGCTCCACACCGCGGTCATAGATTTTGACTTTCTCGTCGGCCGAGATGTCGTCCCAGAGGAGCATCTTGCGGTTGCCGCTGATGATGGTGCGGCGGACCTTAACGGGGCTGAGCCAGTTGACGTGGAAGTGGGCGATGAGGTGTGGGTCGTTGAAATAGACCGTGATGTAGGCCAAGTCTTCAAAATCGCCGTTGTAGTGAGAAACACCCTGAGCCGAGACGGCCACCGGCTTGTCTTTAATGAGGTGGCACATGATGGAAAAATCGTGCGGGGCTAAATCCCAGACCACGTTGACATCTTGCTGGAAGAGGCCCAGGTTGACCCGGACCGAGTCGTAGAAAAGAATATTTCCCAGCTCGCCCGAGTCGATGAGCTCTTTCATCTTGGTCACAGCGCCGGTGAAAAGAAAAGTGTGGTCCACCATGATCTTGAGGTTCTTCTTGGCGGCCAGCTCAATCAGGTCTTCTGCTTCCTGGCTGTTGAGGGTGAAGGGCTTTTCCACGAACACGTGCTTGCCGTTAAGCAGGGCCTTGCGGGCCAGGTCATAATGGCTGGAAACAGGGGTGACCACGGCCACCACGTCTATTTCCGGGTCCTTGATGAGCTCATCCGGGTTGGTCCTTGGCTAAACCCGGTCGGAATAAAATTTATGCAAACATTCCGAAATATATGCTATTTGTTCCTCCGTCAGCTCAGGGTACATCGGCAGGGAAAGAATCTGACTCTGGTAAGCGTAGGCCACAGGAAAGTCATTGGGCTGATGGTTGAGGTAGGCGTAGGCCTGGGCGAAAGGTAGGGCATAGGGGTAGTGGATGTTGGTGGCGACGCCCTGGGCTTTCAAGTAGTCAATTAATTTCTCGCGCTCCGGAACCCGGATACAGTAAATGTGGAAAATGTGCGAACAGCCGGGCCGGATAATGGGGGTGGTGATTTGGGGGATATCGGACAGGAGCTGGTTGAGTTTCTGGGCATGCTGGAAGCGGGCTCGGTTCCAGTCCTCGATATATTTCAGCTTGACGCTGAGAATGGCGGCCTGAAGTCCGTCCAGGCGACTGTTGATGCCTTCTATTTCATGGATATATTTTTTCTGCGAGCCGTGGTTAGCGAACAGTCGGGCCCGGCGGGCAAAATCATTATCATTGGTGATTATGGCGCCGCCATCGCCGTAAGCGCCGAGGTTCTTACCTGGATAGAAGCTAAAAGTGCCGGCTAAGCCGAAGGTGCCGGTTTTCTGGCCGTTAAAGGTGGCAAAATGGGATTGAGCGCAGTCTTCTATCATAATCAGGTTGTGACGCTCGCAGATGGCTTTGATTTTGTCTATAGCGGCTGGCTGTCCGTAAAGATGGACCGGGATTACAGCCTTGGTTTTAGGAGTAATTTTTTCTTCAAGTTTATCCGGGTCTAGATGGTAATATTCATCGTTATCAACGAAGACTGGGCGGGCACCGGTCTGAGTTATGGCTTCAGAAGTGGCGATAAAGGTATTTGCAGCGGTAATGACTTCGTCGCCAGGGCCGATTCCGGCCGCTTTAAGGCTGATGAAAATGGCGTCGGTACCGTTGGCGCAACTTATGCAGTGCTTGACGCCGTATTGGGCGGCGAAAGCCTTTTCGAAGGCTTCAACGTATTTTCCGCCGACAAAAGCCGTGTCATTAAGGACTGATTGGATGGCCGCGTCAATTTCGGATTTGATTGAATTGTACTGGCTTTTCAGGTCAACAAAGGGGATGTTTAGCATGCTATCTTTTGCCCTTCTTATTTGAAATTTTTATTTTTATTCCTACCTTTTGCTCTGACTAAATTCCATCTGCGGATATAGATATACCAAAACCATCGAAAAAAGACAAGAATATTGTGTTTTAGCTGAGGCACCCATTTGCCTTGGCTATTCCTCCCGCAATTTATACTTATAAGAAATTAGCCAATAAATGTCAAGAAAAATTTTCTTTAGTGTTAAGATATATTAGAGCGCTAAATTACAAAATCTGGATAAACAGGAAAGACAAAAATTAACAGGAACCGATTAAAAATCATTAATTTTTGGTCTTCTTAGTATTATAATTATTAAATAAACCACTCAAATAAGAAACCTCCGGGTTACTGTGTTTTTTCGATAAGCACTCTATGTAATAATTCTATTTGTAGAACTTTTCTTATCTCGCGCAAATAATTGCCCTTACCGTTAATATGATCATTTACTATCTTTGTTATGCCTTTTGGATTC
>JANLGB010000253.1 GCA_024653405.1 Candidatus Saccharicenans sp. | reverse complement strand
CCATGGTTGACATCTTCGGCCTGCTGATTTACTTCAACGTAGCCCAGCTGGTCCTCAGGCTGTAGCGCACCAAAAAGACAAGGGGCAAAAAACAGGGGAAAACACAGCCCGGAGACTTATGGACAATTATCCGGGTCAGAAAAAGCCACCAGGACTGAACCCCGGTTTTAGCCCGAAGAAATTAGAAAAAATATCCCTCCACTTATTGACACAAGCCATGGCAAGTGCCAGAATTTACAAAAAGATGAAAAAGGATAGGGCAAT
The DNA here is from genome assembly GCA_024653405.1 of Candidatus Saccharicenans sp. Classification (GTDB taxonomy): domain Bacteria; phylum Acidobacteriota; class Aminicenantia; order Aminicenantales; family Saccharicenantaceae; genus Saccharicenans. The sequence continues at coordinate 2,288 of JANLGB010000253.1, read as the reverse complement.
GAGTTACTGTGAAGACGGTGACCCATACCCATCTAAAATAGATGAAAACAGAGAGTATTTTCTGGCTTTTGCGCCGGCTGCCGGAGTGAGACGGGCCGGAGACTGAGCTCCGCTTTCACCTCCGGCCGGCTGCGGGCGGAGGTGAGCAATGATCAACCCGTTACTGGCCCCGGAACTAAGGGAACTCCTGGCTGAAAAAAACTACGCCGAACTCTGCGAATTCTGCGAATCCACCCACCCAGCCCAGGTAGCCGAATTCCTATCAGCCCTTAATCCCCAGGAGATCTGGGAAATTCTCAAGCACCTTTCTCCCTCTCTCCGGGGTGAAATCTTCAGCCGCCTCGATGAAGAGGTCCAGCTGGAAATGATTCGCACTCTCGGCCGTGAGCCCATGGGTAAACTGCTATCCGAGATGCCGCCGGATGACCGGGTTGACCTGGTAAAACAGCTGTCCAAAAAACAACGCGAGGCCATCATCCCGGCCATGGCCCAGGCCGAACGGGAGGACCTCCGCCGCCTGATCGCCTATCCAGAAGGTACCGCCGGTTCGGTCATGACTTCTGAATATGCGGTCCTGACCCCGGAGCTGACAGTCGAAAAAGCCATAGCCAAACTCAGGCGCGAAGCCCCGGATAAAGAAACCATCTACTACAGTTATGTGGTCGACAACAACCAGAAGCTCATAGGTTTCATCTCGCTGAAGGACCTCATCCTGGCGCCTCCCGGGGCCACGGTCGGTGACATCATGCACGAAGACGTCATCTTTGCCAAGGCTAACGATGACCAGGAAGAGGTGGCCCGTCTGATCCAGAAATACGACCTCCTGGCCATTCCCGTCGTGGACGAGAACGACCGGCTGGTGGGCATCATCACCCACGACGACGCCATGGATATCATCCAGCAAGAACAACAGGAAGACGTGGAAAAGTTGATGGCCATCAGCGGCTCCCACGAGGTTGGGGCCTACATGAAGCTGTCCACCTGGGACCATTTCAGGAGCCGAATTCCCTGGATACTCGGCCTGGCCATTCTGGGCTTCGTTTCCGGCTACATAGTCCAGAGCTACGAGAGCATCCTCATCCAGGTGGCCATCCTGGCTTCTTTCATGCCCATGCTGGCCGACACCGGGGGCAATGCCGGCAGCCAGTCAGCCACCCTGGTCATCCGGGCCCTGGCCCTGAAAGAGATTTCCACCCGGGATGCCCTGAAAATCCTGGTAAAAGAATTCAAGGTCGCCCTCCTGATGGCCGTGGTCCTGGCCCTGGTGGCCTACCTGCGGGTGCTCCTGTTCATCGGGCATTCCTCAACGGCCGGAACCATCGCCCCGCTCAAGGTCGGCCTGGCCGTGGCCGCGGCCCTGGCCATCCAGGTCATAAGCTCCACCCTGATCGGGGCCTTCCTGCCGCTCATTGCCTCATCGCTGAGGTTCGACCCGGCAGTGGTAGCCAGCCCGATGCTAACCACGGTCGTCGACATCACCGGCCTCTTCATATTCTTCAGCGTGGCCAAGCTGATGCTCGGGCTCTGAACCTGGCCCTGGGCTTCCTCCTGATGCGAGATGAATTCGCCCTTTGAACTTTTGATTTCTTTTTGATAAAAGTTAAGGCACCGGATGAATAAAAAAAAATAGAACCCCCGAAAGGCAATATTCTTTCCTCCTGGTTGATGGCTATAACCTTGCCCATGCCATCCCGGAAATTGCCAGATACATAGAATCCGACCTCGGGCGGGCCAGGGAACTGCTACTCATAAAACTATCCAACCACGCTGTTCGTCATCACCTGCAAATCACCGTGGTCTTCGACGGTCAAAACCTTGGATTTACCGACCGTGGCGGTCAGCCTGGAATCAGAGTAATATTCACCGAGGGAGAAAAGGCCGACCGCAAGATCAAGGAAATAGCAGACAGACTGGCCGGGGACCACAGAAAAAGGGAATGGCTGGTGGTCACATCAGATTTTGATATATGCTACCGGGTCCAGGGCCTGGGCCTGAAAACGGAATCATCCCGGGATTTTGCTTATCGCCTGAAGGCTGACGAATCAAAAATTGATAAGAAGTCCCGGGCGAAGCAGAATCAATTTGACCCCCACTCCAGGGAAAAAGAGCTGTCACCGAAAGACAGGGAATGGATTTACTCGGTCTTTATGGAGAAAAAAAGCAAAAACCCTGAGGGATTGAGATCAATCAGCTAAGCAGCCCCTCAATGATAAGGTCCACAGCTTCGTCCTCGCTCAAGCCACGTGCCATCAGAGTCTGAAGCTGCTTGGAGTCAACGCTCCCGATGG
>JANLGB010000252.1 GCA_024653405.1 Candidatus Saccharicenans sp. | reverse complement strand
CCGCCTGCCTGAAGAGCTAAGAGCCAAAAACCCGAATGGCCGCATGTGGCGCCTGGTCGATGGCCTCTGGACCCAGTCTGATCTTTTTTAATGGGGTCGGACCACACTATCTTATTCATTATAAATAATATATGTTTATTTTTATGCCTTAAATAACGCCTTAAATGAGATTTTTGGCCATCAAAAACGTCCCTTAAACAGGGATGTCACATGGCCAGAACACACAGACATTATCTTCCGGGCTGCGTCTGGCATATTACCCAGCGCTGTCACCAAAGAGAGTTCCTGCTCAAATTTCATTATTATCGTCAAAGATGGTTGTATTGGATGTATGAGGCAAAGAAAAGATATGATATTTGCATTCTGGATTATATGGTTACTTCAAACCAATCAAAAGTCTGCCCAATCTTCAGGCCGAATTATTCTATTTTCCCTTGAAAAATTTCGCTCTGAGCCTGTACCTACATAAAGCAAAAGCCCCTGAACCTGATGGCCATCGCTGACCCGAGCTTCCCGGCCCCGGGTAAAACAGCTTGGCTGAACATGAACGGAATTGTGGTCAAAGCCGGGTTCCGGTTTAAGCTCTGAGGCGCAAGCTTTAAGAAAATTTGCGGCAGGTCAAGGTCGTATCTTAATGAGCAGCTCGATAACCAGGTTGGCCTGCATATTGGCCACAATGCCCACCCGCGGGGCCATGGGACTCACCTTATCGGTCGGCTCGCTCTCTTCATCCCCGCAGAGGTAAAGCCGTCCCATCTTCCTTGTCCTGATCTTGTTATTTTTACCAAAGCCTGATAGCCCGGAAGCGGCCACTATCGGCCGATCCGGGAAAAGGCTCAGCCAGGTATTTATCAGCATGCTCTTTTCGGTGGCCAGGTCAAAGGCTTCTACCATGATCTGCGCTTCTCCGAATAGCTTTCTAATATTATGGGGATTAATCCGGGTCTTATGGATTTCGTACTCAGAAAAGGGATTCATCCTGCTCAGATTTTCCAGCAGGGCTTCAACCTTAGGCCGCCCTATCTGGTCTATGAAATATTGCTGCCGGTTAAGGTTGGAGGGATAAACCAGGTCGTGGTCGGCAATGATCAGCTTACCCACCCCGGCCCGGGCCAGAGCTACGGCCACGTTGGAACCCAGACCGCCGGCCCCGGCAATTCCCACCACCGCTCGTCTCAAGACTGGCAACAGCTCTGGGTCGTGCCGCGAGAAAAATTCCTTCTTTAGTCCTTGAGGGTCTATCTTCTTTGAGCTCTTACTTCTTGTTTTCTTCATTTCTTTTCCCCTTCCTGACCTGAATGATTATCTCGGAGGGCCTTTCCGGTACTCCCTTCAAAGCCCTGACCAGGCCCCTGATGGTCTCATCAAACAGGCCCTGGACAAAATAGTTAAGAGGAATAACCTTCCCGTCCACCTTAACCTTGACCGTCGGTTCCAGCGGTTCGAGGACGGTCAGCAAGAAGTCGGCCAACCTAGCGATTTCTGTGGCCAGAAAAAATGGATAGGGAGCTTCAAAAAACTCGTCCGAGACGATGGCTATTAAGTCCTCAGGCGGACTGATCAAATTATGATCGTCAGCATTCTGGACCCGGAGGATTTTCTTGAAGGCGCTCTCCCTCTTGCCACCTTCAACCAGGAGCACGTCTAAATCTGAAAATTTATCCAGGGCCGTTTCCAGCAGGGTATCGGCCGCCGTTTTCTTCTTGACCAGGAAGAGCTTGTCATCGGTTATGACCGCAGCCGAGCTGGCCCCGGCCTGGATAAACCGCCAGGAATCCTTGCCCTCGGCGTCCAGCTCTATCTCGTGGCTGGCTTTTTTCAGAACACCGCATTTAAGGCCACGTTTGTTGAGCTCTTCAATCAAGGCAGTGATTAGAGTAGTCTTTCCTGTGTCAGAGGCGCCAATAATCGCGACCGCTCTCATGGCTTTCCTTCCCCCTTATGGTGATGATGAAGATGGGCTGACTGGCCGCAATCTGAAATCTTACCCCTGATGACTTCCACCGCATGTCCCAGGACGGGCAGCACCACTTCCAGGTTCTCCCTGGCTCCAGCCACACTCCCGGGCAGGTTGATAATCAAGGTCCGGTTCCTCAGGCCACAGACCGCCCGGCTGAGCATGGCCATCGGAGTTTTTTTCAGGCTTTCAGCCCGCATGGCCTCGGCCAGGCCCGGAACCTCTTTTTCTATCACTTCTCTGGTGGCTTCGGGAGTTACGTCCCTTATGGACAGACCCGTTCCGCCCGTGGTCAGGATGATTTCGGGAACCTCTGAGGCCTGGCACAATTCTATAAGCTTTGACTTGATGACCTCTTTATCATCAGGGACAACCGTCAGCCAGAGAACCCGGCCGCCTTTACTTTCTACCAACCGCTTCAATTCCGGGCCGCTTAGGTCTTCTCTTTCTCCGCGGGCTGACCGGTCTGAAACAGTGATGATGGCCAGGGTTAGCCCTTCCAGTTCAGTCATTGGTTCTGACATGGATTTTATCTCCAACCCTTATTTTACCGCCTTTTAGCACCCGGGCAAAAATCCCTTCTTCCGGCATGACGCATTGCCCGACCTGGCGGAAAATGGCACATTTAGTATGGCAGGTTTTGCCGATCTGGGAAACC
>JANLGB010000251.1 GCA_024653405.1 Candidatus Saccharicenans sp. | reverse complement strand
CCATTGCAGGAATTTAACTCCTTGCTCATAGAGGTCGAAGAAACGGGCTTCGGACAGGTCATAGAGCTTGTGCAGAACCGGCAGGTTGTGAATGGGCTCGGAAGCCAGGTAGGCTTTCTTGCCGCCCCGGTTCCAGCCGTAAAAATGTAGGCCCAGGGCAATGATCAGGCACAGGATGGAAACCCCGGCCACAGGATTGAAAAGGTCCAGGGCATGGGCGGTGAAATCCAGGTGTTCACCGGCTTCGGCGTGTCCGTGGAGAATAGGCTGGATTAAATTCTCCAGCGGCAGCTTATTGTAAATCCCGAAGGTGATGCAGAGGGCCGCCAGGATGAGAATCGGCAGGACGATCGGAACTTCGCTCTCTTTGGTCTTGGGGAGCTCGGTTGTCCGGGGGCCGAAGAAAACCGAGTGGCCAGCTTTCAGGAAGGAAGCAAAGGTAAAGATGGCTCCGACCCAGGCGGCGATGGCGAAAATAGGATAACCCGTTTCCAGGGCGCCGTGGAAAACCATTTCCTTGGAAACGAAGCCGTTGAGTGGCCAGACCCCGGAAATGGCCAGGGCGCAGACCGAAAAGCCAATGGCGGTCCAGGGCATTTCCCGGGCCAGACCACCCAGCTTTTTGAGTTCAGTGGTTCCGGTGCGGTGTTCGACCGAGCCGGAGCTCAGGAACAGTCCGCACTTGTACATGGCGTGGTTGATCATATGGAAAATGCCGCCGGCAATGCCGATGGGAATGGCTGTGCCCACGCCGAGCACCATATAGCCGACCTGGCTGACCGCGTGGAACGATAGCAGCTTCTTGAAATCTTTCTGGATGAGAGCCATGAAGACAGCGAAGACGATGGTGGCCGCTCCGATGATCATCAAAAGAATTGACAGGCCGCTGCCTACCTTGAGTTCAAAGAAGTCCAGGGTAATCCGGGCCAGGAGGTAAATGCCCAGCAGTTTCTCGAAGGAAGCCGGCATGAAGGCCATGAAGCTGACCGGGGCGTCAAGGGCGGCATCTGGTATCCAGGTGTGGAAGGGCATGGCCCCGGCTTTGCCGATGGCGCCGATCATCATCAGGACGAAGGCGGCCACGGTCAGGCCGTGAGGCTCGACCTGGATCTTGTCCATGGTCAGGGTACCAGTAGAAGCCCAGAGCAGGCCGATGCCCAGAATCATGGCGAAATCGCAGAAGCCGCCGATGATCAGCGATTTGACCGCCGTCCGGTGGGAGGTCGGTTTCAGCCCGAGGGTGACCAGGGCGTAGGTGGTGATCAACAGGGCTTCCCAGAAGAAGACCAGCAGCACGAAATTATTGGCCAGCACCGCCCCGTTGGAAAAAGCCGCGGCCAGGAAAACATAGCCATAGTACTCCCTTCCCCGAGGATGATGTTGCATTTTGACTGCCGAATAGAGGCAGATCAGGAACAGAAATCCGGCCAAGGCCAGCAGGATGAAGGCCGAGAAATGGTAAAGCCTGAGGTCGAAATTAATGCCCAGGCCCAGCCAGTCGGACACCAGACTCAGGTTGCGCTGGGAAAAGAGCAGGAAACCTAGGTACAGCAGGGCGCCCGAGCTCAGGACCGAGAGAATTTCTCTGACATACCTGATCCGGGAAGGGATGAGCAGCAACACCGCTGCCACCACTGCCGGAAAAAGAATGGGCCATAATAAAATTGTTGGACTCATCTTAGCCACCAGCTGATGTGAGTTGTTGCCATCTGGACGAGTTTCATCGGATAGGCCACCAGCAACCCGGCCGCCACTGACAGCACGGCCAGGATGGCCACCACCCCAACCATGGAGGGGGTCTTCTCCGGGGCCGAAATTTTCAGCTCACCCAGGAAAACCAGGGCGAACACCCGGAGCAGGTAGAACATGGTCAGGACCGCGGTGAACAGAGCCAGGGCTGCTACCCAGACCTGATCAGCCTGAACCGTGCCCAGGATGACCAGAAGCTTGGAGAAGAACCCGCCCAGTGGCGGCAGTCCGATGACCGAAAAAGCGCAGACCAGGAAAGAAATGGCCGTGATGGGCATGGTCTTGATCAGGCCGCCCATCTCTCTAATATCCCGTTTGTGCGTGGCGTGAATCACAATGCCGGCACACAGGAACAGTCCGGCCTTGGCCAGTCCGTGCATCAGGATGAAAAGCAGGGCGCCGGAGATGGCCGTGGGCGTGGCCACACTCAAACCGAGGAAGATATAGCCAATCTGGCTGACTGTGGAGTAGGCCAGGATTCTCTTAAAGTCATTTTCCACCGTGGCGGCTCCGGCCGCTATCAGGCTGGAGACGACGGCCAGAATTATTATGGCCTGCTGCCATTCCGGGGGAATTTTGAACGTATACAGGAACAGCCGGGCGTAGGCATAGACGCCGATCTTGACCAGAACGGCCGCGTGCAGCAGGGCGGTCACCGTGGTCGGGGCCACGCCGGCATCGGGCAGCCAGGTGTGGAGGGGAACCGTGGCCGATTTAGAAAACATGCCGAACAGGATCAGCAGCACCGCCGTGCCGGAGACGGCTACCCCGCGCATATCCACCAGGTTGAAGGTCCCGGTCTGGCCGTAGATGAGGATAAACCCCAGCAGCATGACCACCGCCCCGCCGAAGGTCACCAGGAAGGCCTTATCGGC
>JANLGB010000250.1 GCA_024653405.1 Candidatus Saccharicenans sp. | reverse complement strand
AGGAACCAGATCCCCTGACAGAGCAAACTTTTCGAGAATTGCTGATTGGCAGAGTAAAATCGGTGGATGTGGAGCAAATCAAGAGAGAGGTTGAGCCCTTCGTTAGCAATCCGGCTGCCCTGGAAGTCTGGTCACGTGAATTTTTTCTCGATATCGTAAAGCGTATTAAGGTTATCTGATGGTCTTCAGATAATGACATTGAATTCAGCAAGGAATGACCCGGGCCTTTGATTGGCTATCAGGACTGCCTGCCCGGGAAAATAACAAGGAAAGGCCACACTTCAGAATCAGAAAAAGTAATAGGCGGCGAAGAGCAGGCGCAGGTTGGTCACGGTTCGCTCGGGACTGACCCGCCCCCGGATGTCGCGCGGGCCATAGGCGGCCGAGGTCAGCTCGATTTCCTGGGCTAAGCGAACCTTGCCGGCATAAAAAATAATACGCGGGGCGAGGCGGAAAAGATGGTCGATGGTATCGCCGCGGCTGTAAACTGAGCCGACGATGTCCTTGCGAGCGCCGTAATTCTTGCTGTACCCGGCGAATATTCCGGCCTGCCACTTACTTCCGTTGGTCTGAAACTCTATCCAGGCCGAGCCGGTGTTGACCGGAGTGTACTGCCATCTGAGGGCCGGAGGCTCCCCGATTTCCGTGACGGCGTAGCCCCCGAGCATCGTCAGGTGATGAAGATTTCCGCCGTAAACCAGCTGGGTTTTTATGGTCAGCGGGGTGGTTTTTAAGCGGGCAAAAGCATAACCTGCAACCGAGGCGATGGCCTCGCCGGCCTTATAGCCGGTGGCTGTGCTCAGTCGCGGCACTATCCGCAGGGAGTTTATTCCTGCCCCCAGCAAGAAATCCTTATCGGCACAGGCGACCTTGAAATTCAATTCGGGAAAGGCGGCGTTGCGGAAATAAACGGTGCTGACCCCGTCCGGCCCTGTGGAGGCAAAATCCCGCTGGGAAAGGGCGGTTAAAGAGAAGGACAGCCGTTTTTCTGTCCAGGTGAAGCGCACCTGGGGAGCCCGGGAGAACGGCTCAAAGGGCGCCCCGGTGTTGAAAGAGACAACTTCCGGGAAGCTTTCGGTGATAAACATCGGGTGCCAGAACTGGCCGATGAGGATTTCGCTTTTCGTCCAGTTCAGCTTGAGGTAGGCGTGCCTCAACCTGAAGCCGTTAATGTCAGGGTCGGAGTGGCCGAAGAATTCGGCCTCAACATAACCCGTGGGCTTCGCTCCGAGTGCCCTGGGACCTGTAATCTTCAGGGCTAGCCTGGTCTGGATGGACAGGATGTGAAAGGTGTCATTGGCGTTCAGGTCCTGGCCGTCGGGGTCCAGGGCCCGGTCCTTGGGGTAAAGGAGAAAATGACCTTCCCTGATGCTCGTGGTCTGGCGAGTATCGTAAAGAACGTCGGTCTTGATGAAACCGCTGAAATTCAGGCTGATTTTATCTTCGTCCTTGCTCTGGCCGGGCAGGCCGGCGACCAATATCAGGAAAAAACACAGACCAAGGATTGCCGCAGCGGCTGACCTGACTTTATTGTTTAATTTCCTTTTAACCATAGTGCCTGTATTTATAGCAAAATGCATTGGACAAGTCCATGCCGGGTCGGAAAGTCCGGGGAATATTCGGGTTAAAAGATATAAAGATATAAAGCAGTTGGCAATCAGATTAAAACGCGAGCTATAAAATAACGAAATTACGAGGCGGGACCCGATTTTTATATTTTCGTTATTAACAACACCTGTGGCTCTCATAACGCACAGAACTTACCCGGTCTGCCGGCGCACCTTATAAGCATAATTTTTTTGAGGATTGGATTGATAGTTTTATCCCGGCTCCGGAATTCGTTTAAGATTGATTGCCCGCCGTGAAAAGAGGCCTTAAATGGGTCACAATCCTCTGAGATTTTTTTTGATATTTATTCTGCTCAGAGTGCTTTCTGGATTTCCACCAGGGTGGATTGCGGGTCCTGGCGAATTTCGAAATCGCGCTTTTTGAAGACGGCAATCATCCTGGGATTATCAGTCGTGGTGTAGGCGATGATTTTTTTCACTCCCCAGGCCCGGGCGATTTCGGTGCAGTAATCGGTGAGGATTCCGCCCAGTCCTCGGTTCTGCCAGCCATCCTGGACCAGGACCGCGTACTCGGCCACCGTTCTGGTCGGGTCGGCGGTCAGGCGGCCGACACCCAGGATGCGGCGCTTCTGGCCATCCTGCAGCTCGGCCACGATGGCCATCTCCCGGTCGTAATCGATGTAGCAATAACGGGAGGCCACTTCGTGCGATTGCCAGAAGAAGAAATAGCGGAAGCGCGAATAGATTGTTTCCCTGGAGCAGCTGCCGAGAAGCTCAAACCAGAGCGGCTCGTCTTCGGGCCGGATAGGCCGCAGGGTGATTTCGGTGCCGTCGCGCATCCTGGCCTTCCTGATGAACTCTTCCGGGTAAGGCCGCAGCACCAGGTGCTCATAGGGCTGTACCTTTTCCGGCGCCACTGCCCGGTCGGCGATTATCCGGGCATCCAGGGCCACGACCTCTTCCGGGCTGACCAGCAGCGGGTTGATGTCTATCTCTTTGATTTCCGGGTAATCGGCCACGAGGTAAGAGAACCTGATGATGATTTCGATCAGCCGGTCGAGGTTGACCGGGGGTTTCCCGCGATAACCCTTGAGCAACGGCCAGCTCTTGAGCTGTTCCAGGGCCCTCCTGGCCAGGCGCTCGTTAAGCGGGGGAAAGCAGATGGACCGGTCCTTGAGGACTTCGGCTGCCGTTCCG
>JANLGB010000024.1:12475-17309 GCA_024653405.1 Candidatus Saccharicenans sp. | reverse complement strand
GCTTCCATGTCTTTCCAGGAGTATTTAAGGTAAGCCCCGAGGCTGGCAGTAATGAAAGCTGCTGCTATCAGCAGCACCTGGGCTTTTATTCGGTAAATCCCGTAGCCTAGGCCCAGCAGAAGAGCCATTGATATAAGGGGAATAAGAGCCAGGCCCAACGATGGTTTTTGGGGCTCTCTCCGGACTTCCTTCTCAATATTTTCTTTTTCGTTCATCTTTTTCTCCTGCTGTCAGCCTGGGTCGGTTCCGCCCGGCTTGATTCCTCAGGCACCCGCAAATTTAATTAAGGAGTCAGTCTATATGACGAACGTGCTCCTGACTTTAAGCTGCCTTTCTTCCACCATCATCCGGCCGCGGCTGAAAACATATTTAAGCTCGAGCGAGTCATCCAGCAGCAGAAGGTCCGCCTCGTACCCCGGAAGAAGCTTTCCTTTTCCCGGCAGTCTGTAAAAATCAGCGGCATTGGTGGAAAAGACGGCCACGGCTTCTTCCAGGGTTAAAATCTTTTCCCGCACCACTTCCCGGAAGTTACGGATAAAATCTTTCTGGCTGGCCACGGTCAGGGCCACCAGCTGGCCCTGTTCATCAAAAACGGGCAGGCTGCCATTGGCATCGGAGCTCACGGTAACTCGGGTCAGCGGGAGGCCCAGAGATTTTATTTCCTTCAGGGCTTCAGCGACGCTGACTTCATCCGGGTCGGTGGGTTCCGGGCCGCAGGTCAGGTCAATGAGGCCGCCTCGCCTGATCCATTCCAGAGCCTGGGAGAAAAGATGCCGGTTGCGGTTGGCATGAGTGGCAATGACCTGAGTAGCCGGGAGTTCGCTTTCTTCCAGCATCCGGAAAAAATATTCCAGGCCGCGCTGGCCGTTGCCCAGATGGAAGTGAGCCACGCCGGCTTTGCCGCCGAGCATGCCGCCCACCCGGCATTCGGCCACCAGCCGCAGAAATTCCTCGAAAGTCGGTTGGGAAGAGCGGTGGTCAGAGATGGCTATCTCTCCGGCTCCGATTACTTTGTCAATCAGAGCAATATCAGAGCGGACACTTCCGGTCAGGGTGGGAGTGGGCAGGTTGTAGGCCCCGGTGTAAATCCAGGTGCTCAGGCCTTCTATTTCCAGAGCCCTGGCCTTGGCCAGCAGCGAGCTCGGGTGTCGGGTGACGCTGTCAGTGCCCAGGCAGCCGATGACGGTGGTCACGCCGCAGCTGAGGCTATCTTCCAGCCTGAGTTCGGGCGCCCTGGTGGCCGGTCCACCCTCGCCCCCGCCCCCCAGGATATGAACATGGGGGTCGATCAACCCGGGGACGGCGGTCAGCTCGCTTCCTTCAATGGTCTTAACTTCCAGCCCTTCAATTTTTACCTGGCCCGGCCTTTCTACGGCCGCTATCCTGGGGCCGGACAGCAGCAGGTCTTTAAAGCCCGGGCTCTCCGACCCGACCAATTTTACGTTCTTTATAAGGGTAAACATCTTTTCCTCACTTTCAGGTTGAAATTAAATTAACACTCTTCGAGCTTCCTGACAAGAAAAATCCCGCGGGCTGAGGCGGTGGAGGCAGAGGTAAAATAACGGCGGAGGGAAAGCCTGATAAACGTTTCCGGCTTCTGCGTCGTATCATCAGCGAAATGAGGTGAGCAGTGGAAACTTAGGTTTTCAGGCCAGCAAACCTGAATGACAGATAGAACCCAGCTTTTGAGACTGCTCGAGGATTATGGAGGCGACTTGATGTCTTTTGCCCTGAGCTTGGTGGGTAATCGGGCCGAGGCCGAGGATGCCTGCCAGGATATGGTGGTCCAGATGCTCAAGCACTGGGACCGGGTTGATTTGAACAGGAATCTCAAAAGCTGGGCTTTTACCATACTGTACCGGAAGTGCCTGGACCAGCTAAAAAAGCGGCGGCGATTTCTGAATTTCTTCCACCGGGCCGCAGCTGACTATACAGCCGCTCTGGAAGACCGGTTGGAAAACCGACTGGAGGAGTCAATCAGCGAGGCCCTGCTGAGCCAGTTGCGACCGGCCGAGAGAACCTGCCTTTTTCTCTGGGCCAGGGAGGGCTACAGCTCGGAAGAAATAGCCGGCATCATGGGCTGCTCTCCAGGCACTGTCCGGGTGCATCTCTTTAAGGCTCGAAAGAAACTGAAAAGGCTGATGGAGAGGGGAAATGAAAAGAAGGCTCCAGTGTCTTCTGGTTGACCTAAGCTGGCGGCTGATTCCGGTCGCCGGCTTCAGGTCCTGGTTACTCCGGAAACATCTTGACCGTTGCCCGGCCTGCCAGAACAGGCTGGTCGGGCGGGAAGAGGCCCGGCGTTTAATCTCACAGGTCAAGGCTTCCTGGCCAACCGGGGTCATAGCCCGGGCCGAAGCCGCTGTCGGCCGGGAAGAAAAGGGCTCTGACCGTTCTTCAGTCCTGGGGGGACAGAGCTGGTGGGTGCGAGTCTATGCCGGACTGGTGGCGATGACCATTATCATTTTGATGGCCGCGTTCGGCTGGTACCTCGGCCGGCAGAGAAATAGTTTACGGAGCCTACCCGGCAATGAAACTATTGAAACTAAAATCGTTTCAAAAGTATCGTTGCGCTATGTCCGGGCCAAAGGACAGCCGGCCACCACTTACATTTTCCGGACTGATGACCCGGAGATGGTCATCATCTGGGTAGAAGCGGTTAATTGACCCTTCGGGGTTCTAATTCGATTCGGCCACAGGAGGTCAATATGAAAAACCTGAAAATGCTGCCAGCAGCAGGACTGGTGATTATAGTTCTACTTTTTTCTCTGAGCCTGGTGGCTCAGACTCAGAAAGTGGAAAAGTCCCGGGCCCCGCTGGCCGAGATGAAGCTTAAGGTCTTTGAAGGGATCAGGGAAGGCCGGGTGGAACCGGTCAAAACAGTGACTTCTTCTTTTCTGAGATATACCCTTTCAGCCAGCATCAAGAGCGAGGACACTTCGGAAAAGGAAGAAAACCAGCTGCGACGGGTCTTTAACCTCAAAGGCGTCCGCTTGCTGACCGAGGCCAACCTGAGCTGGCCTGAAATCAGGGCCAAAGATTTCCACCTGTTCCGGCTGGACAGCAAGGAATACGGCATCGTGGTGACGCTGGTACGGGTTAACAGCCAAGAGAGAATAACCTGCCGGGTGGAGGTCCTGGAGCAGGACAAGGACCAGAAAAGCAGCCTGGTGGATTCGGAACTGGCTCTCGATAAAAATGTCGTGACCACCTTCGGCTTCGAAGATAGTTCAGGTAAGCCTTATTTCCTATCGCTCAAAGTCCAGAAAATCTGGGGCTCGCCGGGTATCTTCGTGCCGCTGGAGGCGGTTGAAGCGGTTCCGCCCGGAGCCAAAGCGGGGGAAGTGATTCCAGCCATTCCGGCTGAACCCTGGCCACCCAAAGATGCGGTTAGAGCCATGGGAGATATCGCGCCGCCCAAGATAATCAAGAAAGTGGAGCCGGTCTATCCGGAGGAAGCCAGACGGGCGGGGGTGGAAGGCATTGTAATCCTTGAAGTGACCACCGACAAATTCGGTCGGGTAGCCGCTGTCCGGGTGCTGCGCTCAGTGCCCCCGCTCGACCAGGCTGCCATCGAGGCCGTCAAGCAGTGGGTTTATGAACCGGTTATCATCGACGGTGAACCCCGGCCAATCATTTTTACGGTGAACGTTACCTTCAAGCTCAAGTAAAGCTAAAGTTAAGTCGGATTGACGAGTCAAACGGTTGGTCAGTTACCAGCGGTGCCGGCGCTAAATAATCTGACCAGTCTGTGAGGCCAGTTAATTAAATAATTAAAATGCAAAAATCTTGAAAGGGCGGTGGAAGCCTAACTAAAATAAGAAAGGGGTCGCTACCAGTGGGAAGAATGAACCTGGGAACAAGGGGAGTTGGGCAAATTGGGTTACCGGGCGGGATGTGCGGCAGCCAGAATTCATCAGCTAATCGGGCAGGCCGTGGCCACTTTGTTTTCCTGTCCCTACTTTGTTTCATAATCTTGGCCGGCTTTTATGGCTGTGAGGCGCGGAGACCGCAGCTCCTGACTGAACCGCCGCCCGGGCCAGCCGCCCCGGTCATATCACCAGAAGAATTGTTCAACAAGGGCGAGCTGGAACTCCAGAAATTTACCATCCCGGGATACAGGGCGGCGGTGGAATATTTCGAACAGGCTCTGAAACTGAAACCTGACTTGACCGAAGCCTACGGACGCCTGGCCGTGGCCTATGGTCTCTGGGCCAGGGAAAGAAATGACCTGGGGCTGGATAACCTGGAGCAGTGGGTAAAAAGTTATTACTTTTCCCTGAAGGCCAGGGAGCTCGAGCTGGTATCAGATTACCTCAAAGCCTCGGCCCTCACCGCTAATTCTCGGAATTTTATCAGCCGCCGGGAATACGCGGAAATCTTCGGCGCCATAAATAAACGTTTCACCCAAGAATCGGCCGAGTTGGCCCTGTCCTATCTCCGAGATATGTTTTCAACCGGGCAATTCAAGAAAGAGATTATCAACCGGCCCCTGGAAATGCTCGATAAGGTCCTCAAGGACAATCCGGATGAGGCCGAAGCCCTGGTCTCAAAGGCCATGGTCCAGATGCTGACGGCTGATGACCCGAACCTGGCCAGGGTCATAAAGCTCAGGCCGGACTGGTCTGTGCCCTGCTTCTTGTTGGCTCTTTTTTATAAGAGCCGGGGAGAAGTGGAGCAGGCAGAAAAATGGTTCAACCTGACCCTGGAGAAGAATCCAGAGCATCCTCGTGCCCTGGCCGAACTGGGCGAGCTGGCTTTTCTGGCTAAAAAATACGAGCTGGCAGAAAAATACCTGGAGAAGTCTCTGGCCCTCGATGGAGAAATGCCGCGGGCC
>JANLGB010000024.1:341-12465 GCA_024653405.1 Candidatus Saccharicenans sp. | reverse complement strand
CCCACCTCCTGACCGGCCTGATCTGTCGCGAAAAGGGGGAATATGAAAGGGCCCTGGAGCATTTCCAGGCCATCACCGCCTTGGTTCCCGACCACGAGGAAGCTCTGTACTACCAGGCACTCGTCCTGGTGGAGCTGGCCGACTGGTCGCGCTCGCTAGAAACCCTGGATTTACTGGTCAAAATCGCCGGGAGTTACGAAATCTTCGGCTATGCCCTGAAAGCCCTGTCTTACTTCATGCTGGACCATCTGGGGGAAGCCGAGGCCGCCAGCCGCCAGGCCCTGAAAATCAGTTCAGGGTATTACATCCCTTATTACATCCTGGGCCTGGTGTATTTTCGGAAAGAGGACTGGAAGACGGCCGCCGAGAATTTCCAGCAATCATTAAAGGTTGACAGAACTTTTGCTGACGGGCATTATTACCTGGGTCAGACCTATCTCAGGCTCAACCAGCCAAGAAAGGGCATGGAGGAACTAACCCGGGCCGCCGAGCTGTTTGAGTTCGAAGCTAAACAGGCCGAGCAGCTCAGGGCTCAAGCCCGGGAGCGGGGCTGGACCAGGAAAGCCGAACTGCTTCTCAGCCAGAAAAAAGAGCTGGAAGCAAAAGCCAGGCATTGCCGACAGCTCCTGGCTTCTCTTTGAGGCCATCGCCCTCCGGCCGAAGAACTGGAGGATAAGGAGTTTATCCCATTGATTCCACCTCCAACATCAATTCCAGAATAGTTCTCCCTCCCGGCCAGATAGCGGGTTAGAAATTTGGATATTTCCCGGTCCGAGACCAAACCGGGTGATAAAGTTGTCATCCCGCTCTGGATATCTCTCGAGTTTCCGCTAGTCGGCAGCCGAAGATTTTCCCCGACTTAACCGGTTGTTAAAGCCGGACCGGCCCAAGGCTTGCCCGGCGTCAAAACAAATGGTTGGAGCCGTAAGAAAAGTTTTTGAAAATTGAACCTTTCTAAGCTAAAATAGTTGACCCATGCCGAGGACTTTTGAAGAAGAACTGAAGAGTTTCGAAAAAGTTATCCAGAGAATCAGCAGCCTGGCTCTCCTGCCCAAGAAGATTTGCGTCCGCGGCGCCGAAAATTTTGTCCGCCAAGGATCCAACATCATAGTCGGCAACCATGTCGGCAGCTACAAGGATGTGGCCGTCCTGTTCAAGACTGTGCCTCGGCCCATCTTCTTCACCGCCAACAAGATGATTTTCAGCAAGGAGGATTTCAGCTTCCTGGTGAGAAAGCACCTTTACCGCAGCATGAAGAATATCGGCTTGCTGGTCCATTTCCTGCTGAATCCATTTTTTACGCTGATTGTCCGCTATATTTCCTCCAACATTGCTAAAGTCGGTTACATCCCGGTCGACCTCTATGAGGGCCGGGCGGCCGCGGTCAGGAAATGCCAGGAATATCTGAAGCTGGGAAGAGCCATAGTCCTGCTCCAGGGTCGCGGCCACTTTGACGATGCCGACCCCAACCCTTACGTGGCCCGCTTCCGCCATGGGCCAGCAGCCATGGCTTATAACCTTTATAACGAAGACCGGCTGGATGTCCCGGTAACGCCGTTGGCTTTTTTTGGCACGCACATCCCTTTTGGCGTTCCGGCCACCGTCCAGGTCAACGTTGGCCCGCCGATGTTCATCAGCCGCTACTGGGTAGAAAATGACAGCCGGCAGACGGTGGAGAATTTCCGCCAGGCCCTGGAAAAGGCAGTTAACAATTTGTTCCTGGAACTTCTGTGCAGCCGGTAAACGACCGGTGGGCCGATAAATTTTTCGAATAATTATTTAATAGGAGAAAGAAGCATGTTCAAAGGACACCCCAGGGGATTGTTTGTGGCTTTCTTCGCCAACATGGGCGAGCGTTTCGGTTTCTACACCATGGTCAGTATCTTCGTCCTGTTCCTGCAGGCCAAGTATGGCCTGACTCCTGGCCAGGCGGGCTTCATGTATGCGACTTTCATGTTTTTCGTTTACTTCTTCCCGCTGCTGGGCGGGTTTCTGGCCGACCGGGTTCTGGGTTACGGCCGGACCATCAGTATCGGGCTGCTGGTCATGTTCAGCGGCTATCTGCTTCTGGCTCTGCCCACCAAATTTCAGACCGGTTTTGCCCTGATAGTGGCCGCCCTGGCCACCATTGCTCTGGGAACGGGCTTGTTCAAGGGCAACCTGCAGGCTCTGGTGGGCAATCTCTATGACGACCCGAAGTACAGCCATCTGCGAGACCGGGCCTTCACCATTTTTTATATGGGTATCAACATCGGGGCTATGTTTGCTCCCTCGGCCTCGGAAGTTGTCTCCAACTTCATCCTTAAAAAGAGCAATTTCTTTTACGATGCCAGAATTCCGGCCCTGGCTCACGATTTTCTGGCCGGCAAGCTGGCCGAGGTCAACCAGCTTCTGGAACTGGCCCAGGAACAGAATCCTACTATAACCATTGACGGGCTCAGGCAGTTTGCCGAGACCTACCTGGGAACGCTGAGCAAGTCCTACCATTTTGGCTTCGGGGTAGCCTGCCTCAGCCTGATAATCTCGATGCTGATTTTCTGGGGTTTCAGAAAATATTACCGGCAGGCTGATATTACGGAAAAACAGAAAGCAAAATCGGCTGAACTCAAAGCCCAGATGGTCGAGCTGACCCCGGAACAGACCAAGCAGCGCCTGGTGGCCCTGGGCCTGGTCTTCCTGGTGGTCATCTTCTTCTGGATGGCTTTCCATCAATCGGCGGTAACTATGACTTTCTTTGCTCGTGACTACACCGTAAAACAAGTTGGCCGGCTGACCAACCTCTGGTTTGACCTGGGCGGCCTGCTGCCGCTGTTCCTGTCCATCCTGGGCCTGGTCTTCCTGGTCAAGAAGAACGTTTCCAAAGGCGGCCGGATAGCCGGCGGGCTGGCCTTGGTCATCTTTGGCGTCCTGACCTACCTTCGTTACCAGACTTACCCTGAGGTCAGCCTCTTCCAGCCCCAGCGCTTCCAGCATTTTAACCCGTTCTTCATCGTGGCCCTGTCACCGCTGATTATCGGGCTGTTTGGCTATCTCAATAAAATAGGCAAGGAGCCGTCAACTCCCAGGAAGATCGGCCTTGGCATGCTGCTGACGGCGGCAGCCTTTTCCATCCTGGTAATAGCCTCGATCAAGCTGCCCAGTCCGGCTGAGCTGGGTGGCAAGGTGGCTCCGCCCGAGTACCTGGTTTCAGTCTACTGGTTGATCAGCACTTATTTCCTGCTGACCATTGCCGAACTGTTTTTGAGCCCCATGGGCATTTCTTTTGTCTCCCGGGTGGCCCCGCCCAAATATAAAGGGCTGATGCAGGGCGGCTGGTTTGCCGCTACCGCAACTGGTAATTACCTGGTGGGCCTGGTAGGTTACCTGTGGATGAAGGTCCCGCTCTGGGCCTTGTGGCTAATCCTGGTGGTGGCCTGCTTGCTTTCGGCGGCTTTCATGTTCAGCATCATGAAGCGGCTGGAGAAGGTGGCCACGAGCTAAGACCCGGCCGGTTAATAGTGCGGCGGGTGATAGAACCTGGGCGGCAAGACTGGGCTAAAAACCTGTGATATGGCCGCCGAACCTTAGATTCAGGAGCGGCAACTGCGACCAGAAAGAAACATCAGGAACAGCAGAAAAAAGAGAGGGCCCCGAGGTTAATTAAAGCAATCATTATATGAGGACTCGGCGCTGGTCGGCTATGAGGCGGGAATTTTTTGAATACTCTGGTAAAAAGGCCATAGCTCATTTAGACTGAATGTTAGAACATTCGTTAAAACAAGCAGTGGGTATGCCATGCTATCGATTCTAAAGACCAGGTCCAGGGCTTACCTGGCCAGGGTAATTGTAACGGCTCTTGCGCTTCTGGTCTTGGCTGCTAACCTGAAGCTTCAAGCTCAGTTCAAACCTCCCGCCCGAGACCGGGGCAGCCTGGTCTTTTCCCTGGAAAATGATGTCTTGTTCGAGCAGGATGAAGGTTATACTAACGGGATCCAGTTGATGTGGATTACGCCCGAGCTCAGTCGGGACACCAGGTCTCCTTTTTTGCGGCGACTGGAAAGATTAAACCGGAAGCTGCTGGGAGGCGGTGAAAATAGCCGGGGCGAAAGGAATGATAAGCCCCTGTTTAAGAGAAAGGCCAGCCTGTCCCTCGTACAGGGGATTTTCACTCCGGACAACCTGACGGAAACCAACTTAATACCTGATGACCGTCCTTATGCCGGCCTGCTGTATGCTGCCCTGGGGCTGGTTAAACTGGGTCAGGCCCGCCAGGATTCAGCCGGCCTGGCGGTAGGCGTTGTCGGGCCGCTCTCTCTGGCCGGAGCCATTCAGCGCTGGTTGCATAAAACCTACGGCTGGACTTACCCCGCGGGCTGGGAGAACCAGCTAAAAAATGAGCCGGTGGTGGAGCTGTGGTTTAATCGGCTCTGGATGCTGGTCCCGCCCCGGATTTCCTTTCATGGGCTGCAGCCGGTGGTCAGGGCCGGCCTGGGTGCCCAGGCTGGCAACCTGTTGATAGCTTCTTCGGCCGTGTTCGACCTGAAGCTCGGCTTCAACCTGGAATCCCAGACGGACACTGCTACCGCCGCCCCGCTCTTCAACCATTTTTTGGCCGGGCCTGCCAGCCGGACCAACTTTTATGCTTTTGTCAGGCTGGAAGGGCGGGTCATCGCCAGGAATCTTCTCCTTCAGGGCAATACTTTCCAGGACAGCCACGGAGTGGATATTCAGCCTCTGTATGGACAATTTTCCACCGGCCTGGCCTATCAATCGGAGCAAGCCGGGCTGATACTTTATTTCGTGATGAGAACCAGGGAATTTGTCGGTCAGAAATACCGGGAACCTTATGGCGGTTTGACCTTTTCTTTCAACCTGTGAAAGATTGTCAGCCAGGGCTGGTTCCGGAAAGCCGGTATCCTGAGGCCCAAGACGACCAGTTCCAGAGAGTTGTAATATGATAGAATTAGTCGATTACCTGCGGAGGTAAGGCCGGAGAGCTCAGCCAGGGGAATTTCCGGAAATGGAATGATAGACGGTTTAGGCGACGTAAGTTTGATATATTCGGCCGGAATTCATAAGGGCTTATTAAGAAAATAAATGTAATTCTCAGATTTCTGGCAGGTGCAAGATGGGCCTGAAGAAGGTAGCCGTGTTTTGCGGGTCGCAAACGGGAAAGGATGAAATCTACGCCCGGAAAGCCAGGGAGCTGGCCAGGGTGCTGGCTGCTCGTAACCTAGCCCTGATTTTCGGCGGTGGGGGCATCGGGCTGATGAAAGAAGTGGCTGAAGAAACTCTGGCCGCCGGCGGCCGGGTGATAGGTGTTATTCCCGGCAATCTGCTGGAGCGCAACCTGGGTTTTCCCGGTTTGTCAGAGATGATTGTTGTTCAAGACATGCACGAACGAAAGGCAACAGTCGCCAAACTGGCGGATGGTTTTATCGCTCTTCCCGGAGGCTGGGGAACCCTGGAAGAAATTTTTGAAGTCCTGACCTGGGCCCAGCTTGGCTATCATGGCAAGCCCTGCGCTTTCTTGAATGCGGCCGGGTATTTCGAGCCGCTGCTGGAATTCATGAACCGGGCGGTGAGCCAGGGTTTTCTCCTGCCCCAACACCTGAAGATGTTTACCCTGAGTGATGACCCGGTCGAGATTTTGAATTTCATGGAAGGCTACCGCCCGCCGCTGATTTTGGATGCTGTCTGGGGCCTCAACCCAGACGACTTTAGCAAGTCTGAAGACAGAGGTTAAAAAGAAAAAAGTTAGAAACTGCGCCCGGGGAAGGTAACGGGAATTGGCGATCCGTTTAACAGGAAAGTTAGATTTCCACCCGAGTTTTTCCTCGGTCAGCCGCCGGCATCAGAGAAACTTTATTCGGTTGCTTATAAAAATTCCGCAATCGGCTCTTAGCAGCCCGATTCAGAAAGGATGATTGCTGAGCCTTAAAATAAGACTGTCATTCAAACCACTTGACGGAAGAAATTGACAACCGAAGCTGGCTCTTCCGAGAGACCGTCCCGTCTTTTTTCTGGACTCAAATTTCAGGGCCGGGGCGGGCCAGACGGCGCATGGCCAGGTAGAGCGGGAAGCCCAGCAGCAGGAAAATTGAACCGAGCAGGGCCTGGCGCGGCTGGGAAACCAGGACATTGACGGTAATGGTGAGCAGGAAAAAAATGAATAGGGCTGGAAGCACCGGGTACAACGGCATCCGGAAGCCATCATAATTTTCCGATTTTCTCCTGGCCCGGGCCCGCAGGACAAAAATGGTCGAAGCCACCACGGCAATCCCCAGGCTGTCTAGGAACATCACGTAGTTGACGATATTTTCAAAAGTTCGCAGGAAGGCCAGGCTCAGCACCATGAATGCCCCCAGGAACAGCAGGCCGAATTCCTGGACTTGAGTCTTCGGGTTGACTTTCTTGAAGACACTCGGCAGGGTGCGGTCTTCGGCCATGGCCAGGTAGGTCCGGGGCAGCTGCATCAGGATGGCGTTTAAGAAACCCAGGGCCGAGAGGAAAATCGCCAGCGAAACAAATTTATGGCCGGCCCCACCGAAGACCACCCGGGCGGTTTCAGCCGCCACCAGCTTGGCCTGGCTCATCCCGGGCAGGCCCAGCACCCGCCAGTAGGCCAGGTTGATCAGCAAGTAACAGCTGATCACTATCAGCAGGCCAGAGATTATGGCCCGGGGCAAGTTCCGGCTGGAATCCTTCAGGTCAGCCCCGAGGTTGATGGTCTGTTGGTAGCCGCCGTAGCTGAAAAATACCGAAATAAAACCCAGCCCCAGCGCCAGCCACCAGGGGTTTTCGAGAGGCAGCGCAGCTGCTGTTATCTCCGGGTGGCTCTGCCGGCTGCCAAGCCCGGCGACGGCCAGGACGGCAATCAATATAATCTTGGATAGGCTGAGGATATTCTGGGTTCTGGCTCCGGATTTTATGCCGATATAGTTCAAGACCACCAGGACAATCACCATGGAGAAAGCCAGAAACAGGATGTTCTGGGTGGTCCGGGCTTTTTCCGGCAGCAGGATGGGGGCCAGGTATTCGGCTCCGATCAGCGCCACCCCAGCTCCACTGGCAGTGTTGATGATAAACACGTTAGCCCAGTTAAGCAGGAAAGCCAGCAGCGAATTGTAGCTTTCGGCCACCACCTTATAATAGGAACCCGGGTGGGGGAAACGGGCCCCGATTTCGGCAAAGGTCAAGGCTCCAACCAGGGTAATCAGGCCCCCGGCTATCCAGGCGGTGAAAAAGAGGGCAGGGGTGCGAGTGGCCGAAGCCACCATGGCCGGAGTCCGGAAGATGCCGATGCCGATGACCAGGCTGACCACGATCATGGTGACATCAAAGGTGCTGAGTCTGGCCTTGATCATATGAGACCTTATTCTGTATTCATTTGCCGGTGGCCTCCGCCGCCCGGCTGAATAAGCATTATCTTCGACTTCAGGACAGAAGGCAAATAATAATTCTTTTATCCGTGGCCCAATAATTAAATCTAGTCAGGAGATGAGAACGAGGGCTTCTTCCGGGGGTTGACCCGTCCGGCGGCTGTTATGGAGAAAAGATGCTCAGCAGTCCTGCTGCCGGGATTAGAGGTCAAAAGACAAAGAATGCTTTTGGGAAATATTCCGGAAGTAGCGCAAGGTAAGATTTTAAGATTTGGTCTTATAGCTGCTGGCTGGGAAAATTGGGGGACTCATTGGCTTTAATCGGCGAACAGCTGAAAAATCTCCCTCTTTCTCCAGAGATAGTAGCTGGCCCACAGGCAATAGACCAGACTGGGAATGACAATGCCTACCCGGAACAGGCCGGTCAGGGTAGCCACCAGCAGCACATCAAACAGCCACATACCTATGCCGAGAAGAGCAAACACGTATCCGGTTTTTTTGAAGCGCAGCAGGCCGAAAGAACTGATTATCAGGAAGACTGACATGACCAGGTCCGGGACGGCAAAGGCGTTATAGAGAGTGTCGGGCACAGGCAGGGTTTTTGGAAAGCGGTTGGCCAGGAGATGGCCGGTCCAGAAGGCTATAGTCATCAGGGCCACAAAGATATTGATGACACCGATTATCACCAGCCCCAGGATGAACCTTTTTTCCTTGTCCATAACCACCTCAAAAATAGCATACACCAGTTAAGACTCTTAATAAATCAATTTTGAGATTAACTTATCGAGCGCTGGTGTTGTAAATCAGCAGGCCTGGTCTGATCTTTAGGAACTGGCATTCTTGTCGGCGGCCGGTTAACGGGTTAAAGGGAAGAAAATTTGTTTTTATTATATTAAAGCTTTATCTGGCTTGGCTCTTTGAGGCTGGCCCTGGTTTTTCTGTAATTATCCAGTTGCCGGAATTAATCAGTCCCGGTCGAGACCTTTATTGAAAACCGCCGTCAGGAAGCGCCGGTCGCGCTCGGACAGGGTTAGTCGGCCGAACAGGTCGCAAAGCAGGTCGGTTACGTGCTCGCGGTTGGTTTCATGCATGAAGCCACGTTTTTCCAGTTTTTTCAGTATCAGCTGGAGACAATCTTCCTGCTCCTTGCGGGGCAGGGGTGGAGCTATCTGGGGGATGGGTTCGGAGCCTGACCGGCGGAAAATAGTATAAAGGCTCAGGAGAACTGCAGCCGCCAGGTTGTAGGAAGGCTGCCGCCCGGCCTGGGGAATAAAATAGACAAAGTTAGCCAGGCGCAGCTCGCGGTCGGACAGCCCTGTCCTTTCGTTTCCGAAAACCAGGCCGATTCTGGTTTCGGCCGGAAAAGACAGTAATTTTTCCAGGACCTGGTCAATGGTCATGAGGCGGAAGGCTTTTCTCAGGCGGGCGGTGGAGGCCAGCACCAGGTTCAGGTCGGCCAGGGCTTCAGCCAGGGTCGGGTAGAATGCGGCCTTTCTCAGGATATCGGCTGAGTGAACCGCCGTTCGGAAGGCTTCCGGCTGGAGCTCGGTCAGGCCGGCTATTCTTAACCGGGAAAATCCGGTATTCTTCATGGCCCTGGCTACCAGGCCGATGTTTTCCTGGTTTTCCGGGTGGCTCAGAATGACTGTAAAACGGGCCCGGTGGAGTCGGTCTTCGGGCAGCAGATACGGAAGTTTCATGTTGAGATTATATCTTAATTAATTTTAAGGACGAAATAGCTGATGATTCAATACGGCAAAGACGGTAAGAAAAACAGCTTTTATAGTCTCAGTCTGGCCTTTTGCCGGGAATTGCAGCCGCCTCCACCTTAAGCCAGATCATTGGGCCCGCTGGCCGGTTAGCTCACGGACTGCTCGCTCGATCCGGTTCAGGGCTTCTACCAGGGTGGCCCGGGGACAAGCCATGTTCATCCGCTCAAATCCTTCCAGCTCCGGGCCGAAGACCGGACCTTCGTCAAAATAAACTCGAGCTTTTTTCAGAAAGAATTCATTAAGCTCTTTCTGGGGCAGTCCCAGGGCCCGGCAGTCCAGCAGGGCCAGGTAGGTTCCTTCCGGTTTTAAGAATTTGATCTGCGGCAGGCGTTGTTCAAAAAATTGGAGAGCAAAGTCCATATTGTCTTCAAGGTAGGCCAGCAGCTGGTCCAGCCAGGCGGCTCCCTGAGTGTAGGCTGTTTCCAGGGCCACCAGGCCAAAGATGTTATTGACCGTCAGCCCGAGGTTGTCGAGCTGGGTTTTATAAAGATTGAGCAGTCTCTGGTTGGGAATAATAACTACCGAGGTGGTCAGCCCGGCAATGTTGAAGGCTTTGCTGGGAGCAGTCAGGGTGATGGTCCGGGCAGCGATTTCTGATGAAATTGAAGCCAGCGGAATATGTTGGTGACCGCGGTAGACATGCTCAGCGTGGATTTCATCGGAAATTATCAATAGGTCGTGCTTCAGGCAGATTTCGGCCAGCTTCTCCAGCTCTTCCCGCCTCCACACCCGGCCGACGGGGTTGTGGGGCGAGCACAGGATTAACATCCTGGTCCGCCGGTCGATTTTATTCTTGAGGTCCTCCAAGTCCATGTGCCAGGTGCCGTTTTCCAAGCGGAGCGGGTTGCGCACCACCCGACGGCCGTTGTTCTCCACAGCCGAGAAAAAGGGGTAATAAACCGGGCTCTGGATGATGATTTTATCACCGGGGGCGGTAAAAGTCTGGAGGCAGATGTTAAGGGCCGGCACCACGCCCTGGCACCTGGACAGCCATTCGCGCTTTATCTCCCAGTTGTGGCGGACCTTCATCCAGTTGATGATGGCCGACCAGAAAGAACGGGGGATAAAGGGATAACCATAAGCTCCATGCTGGGCTCGCTTTATGACCGCTTCCACCACTTCGGGCGGGGCCGGAAAATCCATGTCGGCCACCCACATCGGAATGACCTCTGGTACGCCCAGCACCTGCTCGCAGAACTCCCACTTCAGCGAACAGGTGTTGCGCCGGTCGAGGACCGTGTCAAAATCATACTTTTTTTCAGGCATGGTTTTTCCCCTATACAATTCTCCGGGAATTAATCTGCCTTTAAGACCGGGAAACAGATGCTAATTTTAGACGAAACCACCAGGAATGGCAACCCCAGAAAAAACTTTGCCTTTGACGGGCGGTGGCTGGCCGAGGATGATGGACATGGGTGGTGCCTCAGAGAGTAGATCTGCCTAGGGGCGAAGATGGTGGCTGAGTATCAACCAGACAAAGTTAACACCCAGACGAGCAGATATTACTTGTACACCAGAGACCAGGTTAACTTTACCAGAGCGCTTCTGGATATAACAGAGATAATAGAGAAACCAAGATAATCGAGATGTGGTCCAGGCCGCGGCCCATGACCGTCAGAGCAGGGTTTACAGGACCTGGTAAGAAATATTGTCAATAATTATATTTAAGAATTTTTAGGGAATTTGGAAAAAACCTGACAAATAGTCAGGAATAAATAGCCCAAATAAAGCCAGCCTAATTTGGGCTGTTTCTTGACATATTCTTGCGGCTGGATTATATTTCTCGGAAATTTGAAAGAGAAGTTATTACCCGGCAGTGTGGCCCCAGCCTGGTGGATGGGGGCCGGCTGAGTAAGTTCCCCGGGCAATAATTAAGATAAAACAGGTGCTGCGGGCATTTTAGCTATCAGGAGGAAAAGGTGCAGGCTATTGTTTGTATCAAACAGGTGCCGGATACCACCGAGGTCAAAATCGACTCGGAAAGAGGCACGCTCATCAGGGAGGGCATACCCAGCATCATCAATCCCTTTGACACCTATGCCATTGAAGAGGCGTTGCGCTGGAAAGAAAAGTTCGGGGGCAAGGTGACAGTTATCACCATGGGGCCGCCCCAAGCCATAAACGCTCTCAAAGAAGCTGTAGCCATGGGGGCGGATGAAGCCATCTTGCTGAGCGACCCGGCCTTTGCCGGAGCTGATACCTGGGCTACGGCTTACACCCTGTCGAGGGCTATCAAAAAAATAGGGCAGTTTGACGTGATCTTTTGCGGCCGCCAGGCGATAGACGGTGATACTGGTCAAACCGGGCCGGGTATTGCCACTCAGCTCCAGATAAACCAGCTCACCTATGTTTCAAAAATTTCAGCCATCGATTTTGAGAAGAGGACCATTGAAGTTGAAAGGCTGGTGGAAGAAGGCCGGGAAGTGGTCAGCTCGACCTTGCCCTGCTTGATTACGGTAGTCAAGGATATCAACCAGCCGCGTTACCCGACTATCTTGGGCATCAGGAAGGCTCAAAAAGCTCAGATTCCGACCTGGTCCGCTCAGGACCTGGACGTTGACCGAAAGTTAATCGGCCTGGAAGGTTCTCCGACGAGAGTGGTGAAAATTGCCACCCCTCCTCCACGGCCGGGGAAATGCGAAATTATCCAGGGGGATTCGGTCGAAGCCCAAGCTGACCTTCTGGCCGAAAAATTGATGGCTGAAAAAATCATTACTTGAGGAGAGAAGAAATGGCGCTGCTAATCATAAACCGAGAACTTTGCACTGGTTGTGGTTTGTGCCTTCAAGTGTGCCCTTTTGGGGCCTTAAGCCTGGATGCTGATAACATCGTCGTAGCTAATGAAGCTTGCACCGGCTGCGGAGCTTGTGTGCCCGAATGCCCGGCTGGTGCCTTGAGCCTGCCTGAAATCGAAAAGAAAGAAGTTAAAACGGATGAATATACAGGCGTCTGGGTTTGGGTCGAACAACTTAACGGCCAGGCTTCTTCTAT
>JANLGB010000024.1:0-331 GCA_024653405.1 Candidatus Saccharicenans sp. | reverse complement strand
GCTGACCGAAGAGGCAGCCAGCTGACCGCTTGCGTGCTCGGGCATGAAGTAGAGCCCTTAGCCCGAGAAGCTATTGCTTACGGTGCAGACCGCGTTTTTCTGGTGGATGACCCAACTATTAAAGTGTACCGGACAGACCCCTATGCTCGAGCTCTGGTTGAGCTCGTCAAAAAGTATAAGCCAGAAATTTTCCTGCTCGGGGCCAGCACCAGAGGCCGAGACCTGGCAGGAGCGGTGGCCACTTATTTGTATACCGGGTTGACGGCTGATTGCACCGGGCTGGAAATTGAAGAAGGTTCGAACCTTCTTCTTCAGATCAGGCCGGCTTTTG
>JANLGB010000249.1:671-2793 GCA_024653405.1 Candidatus Saccharicenans sp. | reverse complement strand
CCGGCCAGGGGCGTAATATTAAAAAGAAGTTTAATTTAAGCCCAATCGCCGCCGAAAGTCAATCCACCCGGCTGACGGCCCGGGGGTGGGGGGCTTGATTCCTTCCGGAATCTATATTAAACTTATAGGAATAGTAGGAATTTAAACCTTACTGGCGAAAACATTATAAAGGAGATTCAACATGCCATTGCTGAATGAGGAAGTCAGGGACTTCACCCGGAAAAAATTCGAGGCCGAGCTGGTCAATCCGGTTAACCTGGTGTACTTCACCAAGGAGAAGAGCCCGCTCATCGTTCCTGGGCGGGAACCCCAGGAAGACTGCGGCTTCTGCCCAGAAACCAGGCAGCTGCTGGAAGAGCTGACCGGGTTGAGCGACAGGATAAAACTGACCGTCTACGAGCTGGATAAAGAACCGGAGCGGGCGGCCCAATTCCAGGTGGACAAGGTCCCGGCTATCATCGTCATGGGTGAACAGGACGCCGGCCTCCGCTTTTTCGGCATACCTTCCGGTTATGAATTCATGAGCCTGCTGGAAGCCATCGTCGATGTCAGCCGAGGAGAAACCGAGCTCAGCCAGGAAACCAAGACCGCTCTGAGAAACCTGACCCGGGAAGTCAATATCCAGGTTTTTGTCACCCCGACTTGCCCCTACTGCCCGGTGGCCGTCCGCCTGGGTCACCAGATGGCCTTGGAATCACCTCTGGTCAAGGCGGCCATGGTCGAAGCTACTGAATTCCCGGAACTTACCCAGAAATACGAGGTTTTCGGAGTGCCCAAGACCATCTTCAACGACAGCCTGACCCTTGAGGGAGCGGTGCCAGAGGAGATGTTCCTGGAACAGGTGCTAAAGGCCGGCGGGCCAGAAGCTCACTGAGCGGGCCGATAAATTTATAATTTATTATTTATCAATAAGATAGACAACCTGCTGCCTGGAAAAAATTGACAGCTTCAAACCTGGTGTTATAATAATCAGGTCAATGGCTGTCATCAAAAAGTCCAAACCCCGAAGAAAAGTTTGTGTTATCGGCCTGGACGGGGTGCCCCACTCGATGCTGACTGAGCTGGCCAAGTCCGGGGTCATGAGCACCGTGGCCCGGCTGATGGATGCTGGCCATCTGCACCGGATGAAAGCCAGCCTGCCTGAAATCTCGGCCGTCTCCTGGACCAACTTCATGACTGGAACCAACCCCGGCAGCCACGGCATCTTCGGTTTTACCGACTTCAAGCCCGGAACCTACGATATCCGGCTGCCCAACTTCCTCGACCTTAAGGCTGAAACTATCTGGGACAAGCTGGCCAGCCTGGGTCTAAAGAGCATCGTCATCAACCAGCCTTCCACCTACCCGGCCCGGCGAATTAACGGGGTCATGGTGTCCGGCTTCGTGGCCATCGACCTGTCCCGTTCGGTCTTCCCCCAGAACTACTTCAACGCCCTGGAACAGATGGGCTACCAAATTGACGTCGATTCCACCAAGGTCTCCGACAACCCTTCCATTCTCTGGCAGGAAATCTCCAAGACGATGGCCAGTCACCAGAAGGCCCTCAATTTCTTTTGGGAGCAGGACTGGGATTATTTTGAATTTGTGGTGACCTGCACCGACCGCCTGCATCACTTTCTCTGGTCGGCCTACGAAAACAGGGACCACCCCTACCATCAGGCCTTCCTTGATTTTTACCAGCAGATAGACCGGATCATCGCCAAGATCATCAATACCTTCAAAAAGATGAACGAGAGCGAGGAGAACATCTGCCTGCTGTCCGACCATGGTTTCACCGGCATCGTCCAGGAAGTCTATCTCAACGCCTGGCTGGAAAAGAACGGCTACCTGTCCTTCACCACGGCCGAGCCGCGCAGCCTCAACGACATCTCCAGCAAGTCCCTGGCCTTTGCCCTCGACCCCAGCCGCATTTACCTCCACCTGAAGAAAAAATTCCCCCGCGGCCGGCTGGATAAATCCGACAAGAAGGAACTCAAGCAGGAAATTGCCGAAAAACTCCTGCAGCTCGAGTATGACGGACGCAAGGTCATCCGCCAGGTATTCAAGGCTGAGGAAATTTATAACGGCAAATACACGGCCCGCGGGCCCGACCTGGTGGTGGTCCCCGAACCGGGCTTTGACCT
>JANLGB010000249.1:0-661 GCA_024653405.1 Candidatus Saccharicenans sp. | reverse complement strand
CCATCGAGGATTTAGCGGCCATCATTCTCAAGAAACTTAAATGAAGTCAGAAGCCGGTGACAGCTCAGCCAGAACTCGCCAGCCAAAATCAGCCCTAACCCTGCTTCTGCTGTTCCCTTGGCTTTTTTTCGGCCTGGCTGCCAGCGCTCTGGCTTACATCGGGCCCGGAGCCGGTTTCGCCTTCCTCTCCTCCTTCCTGGTTTTTTTCCTGACCTTCTTCCTGGCCATCTTTTCCTTCCTGAGCTGGCCCTTCCGTCTGTTGCTAAGATTGATTCGCGGACAGAAAGCCTACCGCCACAGCCGGGTGGACCGGGTCATCATCCTGGGCTTTGACGGGATGGACCCGGTGCTGGTGGAAAAATTCATGGCCGAAGGCCAGCTTCCCAATTTAAGCCGACTGAGAAAAGAAGGCACCTACAGTTGTCTCCAGACCACCACCCCGGCCATTTCCCCTGTGGCCTGGTCTTCCTTCATGACCGGCTGCGAGCCTTCCAAGCACAACATCTTTGACTTTCTCAGCCGCAACCCCAAGAATTATCTGCCTGACCTGTCGTCGGCCCGGATCGGCCCGCCGCGCCGCTTTCTGCCGCTGGGCAAATACCGGCTGCCTCTGGGAAAACCAGAAATCAGGTTGCTAAGAAAGAGCCAGCCCTTCTGGAAA
>JANLGB010000248.1 GCA_024653405.1 Candidatus Saccharicenans sp. | reverse complement strand
AAAATCGAATTTAATTCCCTCTATTTTTGCTGGCCCTTTTATTGGTCTTAACCTCTCAGCCAAGGAAAAGTTTGAAGCACCTGGCGAAGAATACACCTATGATTTCAAGGATGAAATCAAAAACATTGAATATGGAGTAACTTTTGGGGTGGGAGTGGCTAAGAAGATGTCGAAGATGACGCTCCACTCTGATATTCGCTTTGACCTGGGGTTGTCCAACATTGCTGAAGATGCAGAAGAAGGCTTTTCCATCAAAACCAAAACTTGGTTATTTATGGTCGGGATCAGTTTCTAATTAGTCTGGAAGCAACGGACGAAAAAAGGGGGTACATCAGGTGCCCCTCTTTTTTTACCTCATAATATCCATTCTTAAATCAAGGCTGACAAATTCTTGGAGTCAGAGATAAAAGAATCGAGGAAGGTCCCACAGAAAAACAGGCTTGGTTATAGAGTTGATTTTTATTAGATATTCTTAATTTTTTTCTTCGAGAATTGTTATTATATCGGAACGGCGGGAGGAAGGGGTAACTTTGAGCCTGGTAATCTTCCCGTGGCGCACCTGGCCTTCAACCACTGTTCTATATGGTGCATGGAGCTTAAAATCCACGTCCCAGTCCTTCGGCCAGGCTGGAAGCAGGTAGATCTTTCGGCCGTCGGTTTGCATGAGCATCGCCTGAACCGCCTTGAGAAAAACTCCGCCATGGTCCTGGTCTGGTATCCAGTCGTAATTCGGACCCCAGAAGGCGGGAAAGCGCGATTCTTTATGCCAATTTTTAGCCCGGCCGACGACGTATTCGCGCGCCTGGTCGGTCAGGCCCAGGTAGGCCATAAAAATGTCATCCTGGCGCCAGCCAAAATTTCCGCGGTCCTCCCTCCGGTTTAAGGCTTCGATGGCCAGCTCAATTCCTGGGCGTCCAATGGCTATGCGCCGGTATGGAAACACGGCATAAAGTTCGGGATTTTCTATGTTGTGCTTATCGGCAAACCTTTCGGCCGGGGCCAGCATCTTCACCCCGTCGACCTCGCGCGTTGGAAGTTCTGGCATCTTGTCGTGCATTCTTTGCCATAGAGCTCTTTCTTGGGCGCTAACTTTATCCCCGGCCAGCTCCAGAAGCTTCTCGGTCACGGCCAGGAGGCCGGCAATTTCTGGCATTGGGTTGCGGCAGTCCCACCAGGTTTCCAGCGCCTGAGCGGGCTCCATAATGATTTTGCCCCGCTCGTCAACCCGGTAATGTTGGTCGTAGAAGGTAAGTATCTCATGTGCCAAAGGCAGCACCCTTTCCCTGAGCAGGTTCTCGTCGAGCGTGTGTTCGTAATGTTCAAGCAGCATGAAAAGAAGCTCAATCCCGCCCTGCCATTCCCAGCGGTGCCAGCGGCTTTCGTTTTCCACCACCGTGCGTTTCTCGCGCGGCGTCCAGCCGTACGATTCATTAAAGGCTGCTCCCCAGAAATAAACGCACTCGTTGAAATAGGCTCCGTCGTGGCCGAAGTAATGGCGCGTCCGGTATTTGGCCATTTCCAGCACATCGCCGCAGTACATGCGGTAAAACGGCTCCCGCAAATCAAAGTCCCCTGAAGTGCACATGCTGATGTATGGCAACCGGGTGTTCTGCCACCAGTAACCTGGCCCCCAGCGTCGGTAATCGGCGTCGCCAGGACTTCCCGGGTTGGGCACCGTGAAAATTGAACCGTTAAATTTTATGGGATACTGCCCTCGGCCGGCGCAGGCGTTGATGAATCGCTGTAATGCATAAGCGCGGCTCAGAATGTAAGCGTCATCGTCAGAGCTCTTGGAGTGAATATCAATCCAGCTCCGGTTCCAGAACTGCTGCCACCAGGCGCGATGGGCGTCGAGCCGAGCTCGGTAAGGAATTTTTTCTGTCTCGGTAATTTTATTGTCGACGGCTTTGAGCCATTCTTCCGGCGAAGAAGGATGTTTCGTCAGCACATAGATGCTGAACAGGTGAGAGGTAGAAGCCGGCGAGCGCAGGTGTAAATCATCCAGCTTTTCGCCTCTTTCTGCCTTGATGACTGCGCCAAAAGTCCGGTGCAGGATGGGGTCTTCCTGCTTGAAACCTTCCATGTCCTGAAGCTGAGCGGCGAGCGCCGGCCCTACGGATTTCTGGTTATGATGGTACCAGCCGATGCGGTCAGTTAGTGCGCTGAGCACCGTGTCTGGCTCAACTATGGTGGGGAAATGCTTGTTGCCCGGCACATCGTGGTCAAAATGCACATCGCTGACTTCAATACTCGGTAGTTCGTAAGGTTCGGTGCGCCAGAGTTCAATGGAAGCTGTAGCTTCCACTGGGCTTTTGCTTTTTGCCTCAACTTGCACCACTGGGTGGTTGGCATCAACCCACAGGCGCAGGTCAACCCGTTTGTCTCCTTCGCCGAGGTTAATCTCTATGGCTCCGTCGCTCAGATTTCGCACCTGCTTAAAGGTTTTTGAGCGAGCAAGCGGGTTCGGGCTGAGTTTTATCCTGACCCGTCCCACCTTAAGCAGCCGGCAGTTGTCGTCCCAGGAATCAGTTTTGCCGATGTAGAAAAGCAGGTCTCCGCTTTCTTCTACCCAGACGTTGAGCCCGATATCGCCATTGCCGCAGGGCATGGTGCCCCAGATGTCCTTGCTTGGCGTATCCCAGACCACGTTGTATTTCTCCAGCCCGGTCAAAGGATCGTAGCTTTTATCAGCGCATGAAATTATAAGAGTTGCTATTGTTATTAAGGCAATTGCTAACCTTGCATAGAGGATATTTTCTCGTCTGGACAAACCTGATCTTGCTTCGACAGGTCTTATTCTAA
>JANLGB010000247.1 GCA_024653405.1 Candidatus Saccharicenans sp. | reverse complement strand
GCGAAGCCTAAGTCATTCAAATTTAATTTGCTCGTGACCAATAAATTTGGGTTTAAAACAGATCCAAGACCCTGACTTCGAAGAAATTTTCACGAACTATCCCCTCAATTGAGTCATTATTTGCGCCGGCCAAAAAGATTCATTGGCTGCCCTGGCAAAAAATCAGGGAACGAGTATTGTGTCCCCCTTTTATAGCCCGTAGACCTTCATTTTGTATGACAGCATGCGCTCGGTGATGCCCAGCAAGCGGTCTGCCCGGCTTTTTACTCCGCCGCTCTTTTCCAGAGCCCGCCTTATTTCCCGGATTTCCAGCTGGCGCACCTTTTCGGTAAGAGGCCTGGAAAAATCAGCGGTCGACCCGGACAGTTCTTTCTCGGACGTTATTTCCAGGAAGACCGGCAGGTCGGCCCTGGTTATGACCTCGCCCTCAGCGAAAATTATGGCCCGTTCTATGGCATTCTCCAGCTCCCTGACGTTGCCCGGAAAATCATGCTTAAGCAGTAAATCCAGGGCCTCGGCCGAGATGCCCTTGACATTCTTTTTCTCCCGCCGGCTGTATTCTCGGATGAAATGGTCCACCAGCAACGGGATGTCCTCTTTCCTTTCTCGCAGCGGCGGCAGGTCAATCCTGATGACATTCAGCCGGTAATAGAGGTCGGCCCTGAATTTTTCCTCCCCCACCAACTGCTCCAGGTTGCGGTTGGTGGCAGCTATGACCCGGACATCCGCCTTGAGGGCCCGGGTTGAGCCCAGGCGATAAAATTCCCGGTCCTGGAGAAAGCGCAGCAACTTGACCTGAACCGCCGGGCTCAGGTCGCCGATTTCATCCAAAAAGATGGTTCCACCGTCAGCTGCTTCAAACTTGCCGATTTTCCTTTCCCGGGCATCGGTATAAGCCCCCTTTTCCGCGCCAAAAAGCTCGCTCTCGACCAGGGTCTCAAGAATGGAGGGCAGGTTGACTGCCAGGAAAGGTCCTCGGCTCCGTCCCGAAGAAAAATGGATCAGCCGGGCTATCAGGTCTTTTCCGGTGCCGGTTTTCCCCGGTGATCAGAACCGTGGCCTCGCTCCGGGCGGCCCTGGACATCAATCCGGCCACCTGCTCCATGGCCTTAGAAACAAAGATGAAATTCTTAAAGCTGAATTTCTCTTCCAGGCGGCTTCTCAGGTCGGCCACCTCCAGCTGTAGCCTGAACCTTTCCCGGACCCTTTCCAGGGTCAACAGGAACTTCTGAAAATCCACCGGCTTGACCACGTAATCATAGGCCCCCTGCTTGATGGCCTCGACCGCCGTTTCGATGCTGGCGAAAGCCGTGACCATGATGGGGGTGATCAGCGGATTCCTTTTTTTCAGTTCCCGAAGCAGCTCCAGGCCGGATTCAGTCCCCAGCTTATAATCCACCACGGCAATTTCCACCGGGTGCTGAGCGGTGAGGTTCAGGGCTTCCTGGGTGTTCCCGGCTTCAAAGACCTGATAACCTTCCCGCCCCAGGTTCTCGGCGATTAGCTCCCGCTGCATCGGGTCATCTTCCACCACCAGAATTATTCCTTTGAATTCAGCCATCCTGGCCTCCCGGAAGCTCTATGGTAAAAATCGTTCGAAGAAAAGGGGGACACTCTACATATTTCCGAATTTCTCTGATGAAAATGGGTACCCAGCCCGATCTCCCGATCTTCGGGACTTACGGCGGTTTTCTGATTTTTCTGAACCCAAGTCAGGCTTTGGTTATTATTATGATCTAATCTGCTCCTGGCCAATACACTAAAATAAGCCCAAGAGCTAATGACCCGGTTCAATTACGATGGTCCTCTGCTTTTTTTGCTGGTGCCCCATAGCCTGGGCTGAACTAAGGATTAGTCATCTCCTCAGAAGGATATATAAGAAAATTCAGATGTCCCCGGTCGCCGGGAAAACATGGGGTGTTCCCCTTTTACCCATCACAAAAATTTCCTGGACAGGCTTAAAAACAAGACACAGGTTTGGGGCCTCGATTTCAGAGTTTCCTGATCTTAGTTACGGGTGCCGGTGGCCAGCATGATCGTGGTTTTCCCTTCTATCTTGTCCAGGAAAACGACACCGACCAGCTTGCCCTCATCCTTCTGGTAATTGCCCATGGCAAAATCGCCCGAGGTCATAAAGCTTCCGACCCAACCTCTCTTGGGTATTTCTTTCTGGTAGAAATCGGCTACCCGGCTGACCTCGTCACCCGTAGTGAAATAGCGGTATTCCAGGTCCTTCAGTTCCTCCGTTACCGGCAAAGATACCGAGATTTTCTCAGTCAGCTTGGCTCCAGGATAAATGGGCAGGCCGCGCCAGTCACCGCCCGCCGGGGTGGCCTCGGTCTTTTCCTCCACTTTGACCTGGGTTTCAGCCACGGCAGCCGGCGCGGCATTTTCCGTTTTGTCACTCTCCTTTTTTCCACCACAGCTTACCATCAGGAAAACAGCCAGCCCCATTATCACCACCAGCCCAAAATATTTTTTCATTTTGATTCACCTCCATAAAAATTCTAAACAGCCGGGCCAGGAAAAACTCATCTGACATCAAGTGTCTTCCGGCACTATTTTATCAACCGCCTTCAATTTAAGTCAACCATCGAAAATGGCGATAACGGGTTGACTCCGAGTCATCTTACCTTTATCCGAATTTTTTTATCTCTCTACTCTGAGAAGTTGCAATTTAAGGTCGCCAGAAAGATTGGTGGTCTGCCCTTAAAACAAATACTGAAAAATATTGGGTGTCTCCGACCTTAAAAGGAGAGCTTGGTCAGCAGGTAGACTACCCGGTCGCGACTGAAACTTCCGAACTTGG
>JANLGB010000246.1 GCA_024653405.1 Candidatus Saccharicenans sp. | reverse complement strand
CTTTCCCGACCAAGTTTAACCCCCTTTTGCAAGGCCAGGAATTCATAATGGTTGACCATTTTCTGGGCCATGGCCTCGCACGAATGTTGGCTGGAAACCAGCTCGAAAGCCTGGGAGCTCAGGTTCTGGGCCAGGCTGCGGTCCAGATAAAGCTTGAGGATGGCCTGGGCCAGGGCCGCCGGGTCATTGGGCGGCACCAGGAACCCGGTTTCCCGCTGGCGGATGAGGCCAGTTATTCCGGCCGCCATGACCCCGATTACCGGTACCTTCCAGACCATAGCTTTAAGTATGTATTCTTCAGGCAGGGAATAAGCTCCGAATACGAACAGGTCCAGGGCGGAGATGACCTCGGCCAGCTGCTCGTTAAAACCCAGGTAGAAATAGAGATTCTCAAACTCCATCGCCTGTTCCTGGCGCAGCCTTTCCAGGTTCAGGGCTCCGATGCCCAGGATCACCACCTTGAGCTTCGGAGCTTCCTGATCCAGAATCCTCACCGCTTCCAGGTGGCTCTTTAAAACCTTCAGGTCTTCCAGCGGCGAGAGCAACCCAACCAGAAAATTATCGGCTGCCAGGTTCAGCTCCTGCCTCAGAAAATCCTTACGGGCCGACTTATAAAGTGCAAGATCCAGCCCGGGTGGGATCACTTCCACCCGGCCCGGGGCCAGGTTGTGTTTTAACAGAACCTTCTTGGCCTCCTCGCTGTCGCAGATGACCGAATCGGCCTGCCCCAGCAGGCCCAGGGCTTCCTTGGCGTTCCAGGCCGGTTTCCAGGATATCAGCCTGGTCCTGACCCCGGCCTTCTGGGCCGCCTTCCAGCCGGAGGCAGCCGCCGTCCGGTCAAAAAAATGCACCAATTGGACCTGGTTACGTTTTAGCAATCGCTGCAGCTTCCAGGTCGAGAGCCAGCCGCCGCGCCCGTCGAGACGATGGTTATAAACTCGGTTTCCCTGGAGCCGAGCCTGGGAGGAGAGCTTGTTGCCGGGCCCGGTCAGGATAAAGAACCCGAATCCCCTTTTCTTGAGTTCTTGCGAAATCAGAAATAGTTGCTTGAGCTCCAGCTCGGTCTGCGGATCACTGGCTATAAGACACAGGCTCAATTCTCTCTCCTTTTTTCCAGACCTCTTTGAGCTTGGCATACTTGAGAAAAACGGCCTGGGCCGCCAGCATGGAAATCACCAGCCCGGGAAAGCCGTCCAGCCAGCCACCACGCAAAAAATAGGTTCCCAAAAACCGACCAACCGGCCACAGCCAGAGGTGGTAAAAACGAGCCTTTTTGCCTCTCAGGTACATTTCCTGCGCCCGCCGCCCGCTAATCCGGTTCAGGTAATTGAGGTGCTCGGCAATGGAAGAAAAGGCCAGGTGTTCCACCGGATTCTTCAGCCGGCCGGCCTGCCCGGAGAAATTGAACGATACCCGAAACCTATCCCGGACCCAGGAACCCTTATCCTTTCTATAAAGCCTTACCCGGCGGTTGGGATACCAGCCGGAATGCCTGACCCAGCGGCCGAGATAGAAGCTCCGGCGGGGCAGGTAATAACCTTCGGCCTCATCCGGTTTCTGCTTGATTTTCAGCAATTCCAGCTTCAACCCGCGGGATAATCTCTCGTCCGGCTCGAGCGAGAGTATCCAGTTGAAAGCAGCCCGCTGCTGGCCAAAGTTCTTGAGTTCGGCATAGTCAGTGGAATCGTGCCGGTAGACTTTATCGGTAAAATAAGCAGCTATTTTCCTGGTCAGGTCGGTGCTGTGGCTGTCCACCACTACGATTTCGTCGACCACTCCCTGAAGGGATTCCAGGCAGCCAATTATTTTCTTTTCATTATTGTAGGTGACGATTACGGCTGAAATTTTCACGGGTCAATATTAACACAAGCTGACCCCGGCACTCAAACAGAATTACTTCTGGCCGACCTGCCCCAGGCTGACCTTCTTGTTTTCCAGGATGGTCCCCAGCACCTTCTCCAGCCTGGCCTGAGCCAGGTTGTAATCGACTAGGGCTTTGAGTTCGGCCGAACGGGCAGCGGCCAGCTTTTCCTGGGCGTCAAGGACAAAATAGTTGGTGGTCAGGCCGACGGCCAATTTCCTGGTTTCAGCTTCCAGCAACTTTTCTGCATACTCCCGGGCCACCCGGTAGGCCTCAACACTCTTGGCCAGGGTCTCGATGTTATTGACCGCCTCGCTGACTTCCAGCATGGCCTGCTGCTCCCGGGCTTTCTGCTTGGCCTGGGCCTCGGCCAGCTCGGTCCGGGCCAGGGCCAGTTTCGACCGGCTGATAACCTCGGCCAGAGGAACGGTCAGGGTGAAATTGACCGACCAATTGTTATAGAGAAACTTGGAAGCATCGCGGAAAGAATCCCAGAGGCTGCCCGGTATCTTGCCGACCACTTCCCCGGTCCAGGGATTGTCATCGCGGTACAGCAGCCGGTCGCCGGAAGTTCCCGGGCTCCAGTATGAAATGTTCAAATCCAGTTGTGGCAGGAGCTGATTCCTGGCAAAGTCGTAATCAAACTTTTTGCTTTCTATGGTCAGGCTGTCAATCTGCAGGTCAGGCCGCTTGAGCAGGGCCGCCTGCAGGGCTTCTTTCAAGTCAACCTTAACCGGCTTGAACTCGGGTTTTTCGCTGGGAATCAGGCTGACCGAGGCCAGCTCGGTGCCGCTGGCCAGGTTCAAGATAACCTTGAGGCGGTCTTCGGCCGTCCGGACCGAAGCTTCGGCCTGGACTATATCTGCTTCTCGCTGGGAAACCGCCGCCTGGACGTTGAGAATTTCAATGGAGGCCTGCTGCCCGACTTCTATTTCTTTTCTGGTCTTGGCCAGCTGGTCCCTGCAACTGGCCCGGGACC
>JANLGB010000245.1 GCA_024653405.1 Candidatus Saccharicenans sp. | reverse complement strand
GTTTTGATTAGGTTTCTATTTATTGGCAGATTAAAGTCTTCAAAATCAGCACAAGGGGCAAAATTTAAGTGAGGCAGATAAATTTGTTGGAAATGCTGTTAGATTAGAAGACCCTGGCCACAACTAGTTGACTGATAGAAAATAAATCAAGCTTTAGACACCAGGCGTTCTGGGTCCAACGTCAGCGGCGGTAGTTTTTCTGCCAGAGGTCATGATAGCTGAGGGCGTGCTCGTGCAGGTGCTGGATTTCCTCGGGGGTGAGGGTGCGAGCGACTTTGGCCGGGTTGCCGAGGATGAGCGTCCCCGAAGGAAAGGTCTTGCCGGGAGGGATGAGGGCACCGGCAGCTACCAAGCAGTTATCGGGGATGATGGCCCGGTCCAGGACCACCGCTCCCATGCCGATCAGGGTGTTGTTACCGATTTTACAGGCATGGAGAATGGCACCGTGGCCAACCGTAACATAGTCGCCAATGATGGTCGGAGTATCATAATCAACATGGACGACGCAATTATCCTGGATATTGGAGAACTCGCCGATGACGATGTCGGCGATGTCAGCTCGAAGGACAGCATTATACCAGATGCTGGCTCCTTTCTTCAGTGTCACGCGGCCGATGATGACCGCTCTGTCGGCCACAAAGGCTTCCGGGTGAATTATTGCCTCAGGAATTTCTCTTTTTTTTGTCATGTTCAGGCTTGCTCACTTTGTACTTTGGGTTTTTTGGAAAAATAAGTTTAACATATCAAATTAAGTCACATCAATGGCAGACTTATTATAATCATAGCCAAAAACCAGAGCCGAATTTTATTTTTGATCCTTAAAGCTCTAATTTGATTTCAGCCAATAAACTGAATTATTATATGATTAAATTAGGGGATTAAATCACTGATGAAGAAAAAGAAAGACGAAGAGGGTTTGATCGGAAAAAACAAGGCCCCTAAATGTCAGCTAACTGACTTGCCAGATATAGAGCATAGTACTATAAAAGAGAAGCAAAAACTTATTTTCAGGATTAAAAGGAACAGCCTTTTTTGGCTCGTGCGACCGGGGTTGTTTTTATTTCTGGCGGGTAGAATGGCTGGAAAAAATTGATCAGGAAGACGGAAAAGTAAAAGAGCAGGATATAAATCACGAACCATAACTTATGGTGAAAATTAAAATCGGGAAGAAAAATAATCACTAATTAAAACCGACAGAAATTCCGGAATTCTATTTGTTTTATTTTTCAGCGCTGGGATAAAGCGGAGGGAGGCGGAGGTATTCGTTAATAGTGCGGCGGTGGGCCAGCTGCTTGTAAACCAGGCTGACCCGGTCGGGGTCCAGGCCGATAACCCGAGCTACTGATTCGGGTGGGATACCGTTCTTTTCGCCATAAAGGCAGGCGTCAAGCTGCTGATAGGGCAATCCGTAGAAAAATTCATCCTGCCCCTGGGCGAGCGGGTGAATGTCAGCGGTCGGCTGGCGTTTGGTTACGGCCGCGGGCAAGCCCAGGTACTCCCCGAGCTGATAAATCTGGCTCTTATATAGGTGGGCTATGGGCTTAAAATCCCCGGCTCCATCTCCGAGCTTGACGAAGAAGCCCTGGTCTGTTTCCAGCAGGTTGGAAGTCCCGGCCACGGCGTAATTGAAGCGGTCGGCATAATGATATTCAAGCATTTTGCGGGTTCTCTGCTTGAAATTGCTTAGAGCTATTATTCGCAACAGCCTATCAGCCGGTATTCTCTTTTTGATTATTTCACCTTGCGGCGATTGCACCACCAGCCAGAAAAAAGTAAAAATCCGGTCTTCAGAAACATCTGAGGCGGAAATTTTCCATTTCCAGCCGTCGGCATATTCAGGAATCAACTCTCGGATGCAGTCAGCTATCTCCTGATAGAAACCGAGCCCGGTCAGGATGGGAGTTATTTCCCGGTGGATGGTCCTGATGCCCAGGCTGTCTCCTACCATCTGGCTGAGCTGGAGCGTATCGGGGTGAGAATCTTTTTCCGGCATGAGCAGTCCGATTACTTTTTCAGCACCCAGAGCTCTTACGCAGAGAGCGGCGGTAACAGCACTGTCAATGCCCCCTGATATGGCGACGACCGCTCCCTGTTTCCGCAAGCGGCGGGCTACGGCTTCAGAAATGAAGGCAGTCAGCCGGGCTGTTTCCTTTTCATAATCAAGCTTCAGCAGATCATATGAAAATTCATTCATATATTCCTTATTTCCCATTGGTCTTCCTCCTTGCCCTGTATGTTTGTCTCTGGATACTTATAATCGCCCGAGATACGCGCTTCCTCGCATCATTGGTTTTTATCATCCCATGAAAATCTGAGCTTAAAGGAAAGATTATGTTCACCTTGGAAAAGCTCCCTTCTCAAGAAGCACTTTTCCTTTGTTGCGGCTTTCGATAAACAACTTTCTTACCATGGCACGGGCACTGGCCCCGGGTGGAAATTTCATCATCTTTAACCTTCACGAGCCTCTATGAAATTCAACTTCATCTTCACTGACCCCTCGTCTTTATTCCTGGGGTATTGATTTCTTTCCCGGTTTGCCCTTCTCCAGATAAACCAACAGTTTCTTGTAATTAATCTTGCCGTTGGGGGCTTTCGGCAGGGAATCCATCAGCCAGATATGACGCGGCATTTTATAGGGCTCAAGATTCTGCTGGCAATGCTGTCTAATGGTATTCTCATCCAGCTTTGCTCCCTTCTTGCCAACGAAAAAAACACCGATGACCGCCCCGCCGATTTCATCAGGGATGGGCACCGCAGCTACTTCTACTATTCCATCCAGCGCGGAAATCACCTTTTCCACTTCGGCCAGGTTAATCCGGTGGCCGTAGGACTTGATCTGGCGG
>JANLGB010000244.1 GCA_024653405.1 Candidatus Saccharicenans sp. | reverse complement strand
TCATGGTGCAGTTGGGGCAGCCATAGGTGGCCACCCGGGCGTTGTTCAGGCGCTCGCCGTCAATCTTCCAGGCCTCGGGGTGGTGGGTTTTTCTCATGTTGTGCACCGGCAGGGCGGCCACTTCGTTGCACCAGGCCAGCACCCCGGTCGTGCCCTGGATTGACCAGCCGGTTTTCTTATCTATTTCCCCGACCTTCCTCAGGTCTTCCAGGCCCAGTTTCCGCATGCCTTCGGGGTCGGCTACCGGAATGGGCTTGGAACCCTTGATGACAATGGCTTTGAGCTTCTTGGAGCCCATGACCGCGCCGATACCGGGGCGACCGCCGGCCCGACCTTCCAGGCTACGGATCATGGCATAGAGGTTCAGGTTCTCGCCGCCCTGTCCGATGGACAGAACGCCGGCGCCCTTGCCGTATTTTTTGTAGAGCCAGTTGTGGGTGTCATAGGTGCCCTTGCCCCAGATTTCATCGGCCGGCAGATATTCTATTTTGTCATTTTCAATGTATAAATACACCGGTTTATCGGATTTGCCTTCAATGATGATAATATCGTAACCGGCTTTCCTCATATGCTCGGTTACCCTGGTTCCCAGGTTGCCGTCACCGTAACCGCCGGTCAGGGGTGATTTGGCCGCCACCACAGTTTTCCCGGTGTTGGGGGCCGGAATTCCGGCAATCGGGCCCACGGTGACAATTAGCTTGTTTTCGGGACCCAGCGGGTCGATGCCCGGTTTGAGCTCATCCCAGAGGATCTTGAGGGCAAAGCCCCGCCCGCCAACCCATTTTTTAGCAAAGTCTTCGTCGAAATGCTCGACTTTATGAGTCCTGTCGGTAAGATTGATTCTCAGGATATTGCCGGTCCAGCCGTACATATTAAACCTCCTGCGTTATTTTTAGATTAAACGGATAACATAATCCCGCCTCTTAGTCAATAAAAAACCGGTGAGCCGGCAGGAGAAGTCGAGCGCCCTGCAGGCGGCTGCAGCAATAAAAGTTGTAAAATCGGCAGATTTCAGTAAAATAAAAGCAGACCTAATTCGGAGAGGGTGAAATGGCTAAAAGATTATACCGATCGGTTCAGCAGAAAATGCTGGGCGGTGTTTGCGCCGGCCTGGCCGAGCATTTCGACCTGGATATCTCCCTGGTCCGCCTGATCTTTGTTGGAGTGGCCATGCTGACCGCCATTCTGCCGATGGTTCTTTTTTACCTGATCGCCTGGCTGGTAATCCCGGCGCAGCCGAAGGAGTAGGTCCGGCGGCCCGCTACTTTCCCCTGAACCGAGATGAAATTAAGCGCCGACATAAATTTCAGGCACATCGCGATAGAAGGTGTCTTCCGTTCCAGGAAGACTCTTCTGGCTCACCTTTTAGCCCAGAAAATCGGGGGACAACTGGTCCTGGACGAAACAGTCAATCCCTACCTGCGGGATTTTTACAACGAGAAGGAAGGGGCGGCCTTTCTGGCCCAGCTGATCTTCCTGGCCAATCGCTACCACCAGCAGTCCCGCCTGTTACAGCGCGACCTGTTCCTCGACCGCATTATCTGCGATTATCTGTTTGAAAAAGACAAGATTTATGCCTACCAGACTTTGACCGACGATGAGCTCCAGGTCTATGAACGCATTTATGGTATCCTGGCTGATAGGGTTCCCCGGCCGGACCTGGTAATCTATCTTCAGATCTCGGTCAATACCCTCATCCGGAGAATTGAGAAAGAAGGCAATTCCCTGGAAAAGAATATTTCGGAAAAATACCTGGAAGACATCGTCGAGGCCTACGATTATTTTTTCTTCAACTATAAAGCCACTCCCTTGCTGGTGGTCAAAGCCGATGACCTCGACCTGAGCCAGGAGCAGGAAATCTGGGACTTAATCGAGCAGATCAAACAGCTCAGCAAGGGAACTCTTTATTACGTTCCACAGAGTTTCCGGGCAAAAAAATAAAAAAGTTGGTATAATAAGGACGAGCTCAGAGGTCCGGGGTGGACACTGAGACTCAATTCCAGCCTCAAGGCGTTTGAGAACTTTACCCTGAGCCGGTTGGCCGGCAGGGGATAAAGAAAGGAGAAAATATGGTTAAACCTTCAACTGATAGAGTAACCGTCTGCTATCTGCAGGAGCTCAAAAAACAAAAGCAAAAGATAACTGCCCTCACTGCCTACGATTATCCAACTGCCCGGATCCTGGATGAAGCCGGGGTGGATATTATTCTGGTCGGCGATTCTTTGGGCATGG
This sequence comes from Candidatus Saccharicenans sp., assembly GCA_024653405.1. Classification (GTDB taxonomy): domain Bacteria; phylum Acidobacteriota; class Aminicenantia; order Aminicenantales; family Saccharicenantaceae; genus Saccharicenans. The sequence goes on along the minus strand of JANLGB010000244.1, from coordinate 638 downwards.
TGGTGCTCGGCTATGACACCACCCTTCCGGTCACCATGGATGAAATGATTCACCATACTAAGGCGGTGACCAGGGCCCGCCCAAGAGCCATGGTCATCGGCGATATGCCCTACCTTTCCTTTCACCTCTCTCTTAAAGATTCCATCCAGAACGCTGCCCGGTTCATCAAGGAAGGCGGGGCTGATGGGGTCAAACTGGAGGGAGCCAGCCCGACCCGCTTGCAGCTGGTGGAAGCCCTGGTGGAAGCCGAGATTCCGGTCATGGGCCATGTGGGCCTGACCCCGCAGTCGGTGCGGAAAATCGGCGGCTTCCGGGTACAGGGCAAGGAAGAAGAACAGGCCGAAGCCATCTTCCGGGGCGCCCTGGCCCTGGAAAGAGCCGGAGCTTTTTCGGTGGTGCTGGAATCAGTCCCGGCCGAGCTGGCGGCCGATATTACCGCTACCCTTAAGATTCCAACTATCGGCATCGGGGCCGGACCTCGCTGCGAGGGCCAGATCCTGGTCATTAATGACCTGCTGGGCTTGACCGCCGACTACCTGCCGAGGTTCGTCAAGAAGTATGCCGACCTGGCTGGGGTTATGGCTGGGGCTGTCCAGAATTATCTGGCCGATGTCCGTCAGGGAAATTATCCGCAGGAT
>JANLGB010000243.1 GCA_024653405.1 Candidatus Saccharicenans sp. | reverse complement strand
GAGAATAGGGGCGAAGATGAGCCGTCAGCCAGCGCAGCTGAAAACCAAATTCCTAAGAATAAATATAAGAATACGACCTGAGCCGGATGAGAGCCACCCATCTTTTTTATTGTGCTGAGCCAGGCCAGGCGCCCGAAACCGAGTCTGGGGATGATGGGCGGGGACTGGAAAGCAGGGAAATTGAGGTCTGCCGCTGGAGTGATAATGAGCCAGGCCAGTCACCGCCTGGATACGTCGGGCTCATCCTCCGGGTGGGTTTTAGCTATGACCATTTTGCCCACTTCAGGACGGGGGAGAAAAAAAGGGCGCCGGAATACCAGGCCTACAAGACCGAGCTGGCTCTCAAGCTGGTCAAAGTGGTGGAAAAGATAATACCGGGACTCAGCCAGGCCATTGATTTCATGGAAGTGGCCACGCCTCTCACCTACCGGGACTGGGGGCACCGCTACCAGGGATCAATAGCCGGCTGGAGCTGGGGAGCGGACTGGACGGGAACTTTCGGTCGGAAGCTTCTGGTGGAAACGCCGGTCAGGAACTTGTTGCTAGTCGGAATTTATGCTGCCAGCGAGCTCTTCATGGGCGGGGTGCCAACAGCCATGCGCACCGGAGAATTAGCTGCCGGTCTCATTCTTGAAAATAAATAAAATTAACGTCTGACTCTGAAATCAAACTATTGAAATCAATATATCATAATGCTCTTTTTTCATAGATTAAAATATAGCCATGCGAAATTTTTAAATATTCTGAAACTTTGTTATCTTCGCTCTCTTTTGATTTCATAGGGTTACTATTATTTTCTCCTGTTACTACAATTATCTCTTTTAGCCATAAGCCCTCATTCTTCAACTCATCTACAATGAGTTTCGCAACGGGTATCAACTTATTTCCAAGACGAATATCCTGGGCCTCAATAGCTATGAACCCATCAACTTTAAGCACGTTAATAAAGCGACATACTAAGTCTTTCAGTTCTTTTAAGTAATCTCTAACCACTGAGCCCATATCTTCCACTAAAAATGACGAATTTATCCAAATTAATTTATATTTGTTTTTCACGATAGAATGATCTTTTGATTCTTTACATTTAGATCCCCAGGAAGCCTTAAATTTAAGGTAGTGGTCATTCGGAGAATACCTTTGAATAAGATTATGAGATAAATATTTTTCTTTTTGTTCTGCTGGAAAAACCCATACAGTGGTTGTCTCTAAGGGCATTATAGACCTTTCTTGATGTATTTTCGTTTGGCTGAATCTAAATCGAACATTTTCTTCATAAATCTTAGGCTGTTTACCGCCTGCTAAAGGCTTCTCAAAAACTGGAAGGTATTCGTGAGCCAAAAGCAAGAAATTATGCTTTATACTCTTATCATACCAGAAGCCCGTAGTTTTGCAGTTGTGCTGCCGTTTGATAATTAGTTCCCTCAAAGAGAAACCAGCTTCAAGAAAAACGTCTATCAGCCTGAACCCAAGCGGTATTATATGCTTCTTTCTCCTAGTATCGCCTATCAATAAGGCGCATTGCCTCCCAGGTTTCAAGACTCTTAAACTTTCTGCTGCCACTTTCCTCATTTCTTCCAGAAAATCTTCTATATCCAGAAAGGAAAGATCAGCTAACTTATTATTTGTATATTGAATAATATTGGCATAGGGTGGATGGGTACAGATAAGATCTATAGAATTATTTTTCAACGCAGACAAGTCCCTGGCATCCCGAACTTCTAATTCCGGTTCAAAATATTGTTTTATTGAATCGCCAGGAAAAACTAAGGGATTCATTTGAAAACTAAGATTTTCCCTGGCCAGCTCAACTGCTTTTTCATTTATATCATAAGCAATACATCTTCTCCCTAGCAGTTTGGCTTCAATAGCAGTCGTCCCAGCCCCACAAAACATATCAAGGACTAAATCCGCTGGCCTAGAATATCTTAGGATTATATTTCTTGGAATATTGGGCGAATAATTGCCTCTATACTCACCGCTATGGGTTGCCCAGCTTCCTCTTTGTCTAAAACTCCAAACCGTAGTATTCTCAAGTCTGAATTGGGGAGGAGATAGATATCTAATTTTTTTGATTCTATTCAGATTGCTAACATTAATGCCTTTTTCTTGTGTAATAATCTTTTCGATATATTTGAAAGAAACTCCATATTTTTCCCCTATTTCAATATCTGGAACCCCGCGAGCTTTTTCCTCTAAGATAGCTCGCCTAATATCTTCTTCTATCCTGATATGCCTTCGACTTTCTTTCATTTTCTATATTTCTTTAATGATTCTATTAAGCAAACCCTTGCTGACCAGGTTAAAATTAAGAACATAATCAATGGCTTCTAGGGCAATCTCTAACTGATTTTTCATACCTCGCCAGGCTGGTCCATCTGTAATCCAAATAAATCCCCATCCGCTGTTATGTAACTCCGATTGTCTTTTAATATAAGCATCCACTATCTCTTGGGGTTTTGAGCCGCAAACATTATAAAAGTTAACTTCAATATCAATTGGCTTCCCAGTATTCTTTAGAATAATAAAATCCGACTTCCTATCTTTTAGCTTTTCTGGGACATTCAAGCCATGCATTTCAAGTTTCTTAAATTTTTTTTGCCCAAATATTGCTTTAACTTCAGGCTCATACTTAATATATTCTATTTGATTCTTTAATAATCTCTCGGCTAGCTTGCCACTTCTTCCTTTTCGGGCATTAGAATCTATTCCTACCTCAATTCCATACATATAATCTTGAAGGCTGGAAGTAGATAGCTTTAATAAGAAATTCTTAAGTCCGGTCTTTTCAAAAAAAATGATTAGTCTATCTTTTTCTTCTGCAGTTTGTCCAGGTGACTCATAAACCGATTAAGTTCATCGGGGTTGGCGAAAAGTTTGA
>JANLGB010000242.1 GCA_024653405.1 Candidatus Saccharicenans sp. | reverse complement strand
GCCGATCGCCGACTTTTTCAAGCTGATGGCCAAAGAAGACATCGTGCCCGAGCGGGCTGATAAAAAAATGTTCTCGGCCCTGCCGGCTTTCGGCCTGGCCATCGTCTTCACGGCCATGTTGCTGTTGCCGCTCTGGAATTACAGCCTGAACCAACCTTCCGTCATCTCCTTCAACGGCGACCTGATTGTGGTGCTCTATCTCCTGAGCCTGCCGACCTTTATCTTCTTCCTGGCCGGCTGGTCCTCGACCAACCTGTTCTCGACCATCGGCGGAGCCCGGGTGCTGACCATGCTCTTCGGTTACGAGGTCCCTCTTTTCCTGTCCGTCCTGAGTCCGGCGGTGCTGGCCAATTCCTGGCGGCTGGCCGAAATCGCCGCCTTCTATCGGCAGCGGCCAGCCCTGGCTCTGGTCAACCTGCTGGGGTTTGTCATCGCCCTGGTCTGTGTCCAGGCCAAGCTGGAAAGAACTCCCTTCGACATCCCCCACGCCGAGACTGAAATCGTCGGCGGCACCTTTACCGAATACTCCGGCAAGAAACTGGCCATCTTCCGCCTGATGATGGATGCCGAGATGGTGGTGGCGGCCGGTCTGTTGGCCACGGTCTTTCTGGGTGGTTTCCCCGGTGGTCCGATCCTCGGGCTGCTGAATTTCATCGTCAAGACTCTGTTTGTCATCTTCTTCCTGTCTCTCATCCGGGCCACCACTTCCAGAATCAGGGTAGACCAGGTGGTCAGCTTCGCCTGGAAATACCTGGCTCCGCTGGCCATATTGCAGCTTTTAATCGTCATCCTGGTTAAGGGGTTGATCTCATGAAGTTAGGCGCTTTTATTCCCGAACTCCTCCGCCATCTGTTCAAAAAACCGGCCACCGTTGATTATCCTTTCCAGAAGCTCGAGGTGCCCAAAGATTTCAGGGGTTCACCCTATCTCCGGCCCGAGCTGTGCATCGTCTGCCGGGCCTGCGAACGCGACTGCCCGGCTGAAGCTATTGAAATCACGGCCGTCAACGAGGCGGAAAAAAGATTCAGGATGGTCATCCATAACGACCGCTGCATCCATTGCGCCCAGTGTGTCGATTCCTGCCCGACTGAGGCCATGCTGATGGATACCAGGTTTGAAATATCGGATTACGACCGCCATAACCTGAAAATGGAATGGGAATATATCCGGGCGGTGGTCAAGCCTAAATCCGAAACCAAGCCGGCTTGAGGACCGAGCGGCTGCGGCCAACTTGATTTATGTGCCGGCAGGCCTTACCATAAAAGCGGCCAGCCAGCCGGAAGAGGGAGGGGCTGATGCCTGAAAAATGGGTCAGTTTCCTGAAGAAAGAGCTGCGCGGGCTGGAGCGCCTGCTGGTGCTGGGAACTGGCAATGCCCTGAAAGCCGATGATGCCGCCGGGCTGCTGGTGGCCAGCCTCCTCGACCGAAATCTCAGCCGGCGCCAGAAAGCCAGGATTAAGATCCTTCGGGTCTATGAACTGCTCGATAGCTATCACCTCCGGATAAAGCGCCTTAAACCCTCCCACCTCATCATCATAGACGCCGTGGACATGGGACGCCGGCCGGGCAGTATCATGGCCACCCGTCTGGAACCGGGGCAAAAAAAGAAGAAGGTGGGCGGAGAATTCTACCTTTTTCTGGAAAAATTGGCTGCCGAGTCTTCCTGTCGCATCTACCTGGTGGGAATCCAGCCAGATTCACTGGACTTTGGACACCCCATCACCCCGCTTGTGAAAGAGGCTTGCCGGCAGGTGGCAGAAATTCTCATCCGGCTGGCGGCTGGCGCCGGGCGCTGAGCTTTAGATTTTCATCGGCATCAAAACATAAAGATAGGTTCCCTTGGGCTCTGCTTCCGGTTTGATCAGGACGGCGCTATTTTCATCCTTAATCTCAAAGACCACCCGGTCGGAGGTCACGGTGCCCAGGAAATCAAGCAGATACTGGGAATTAAAGCCTATTTCCAGGTCTTTCCCCTGGTAATCTACGGCCAGCTTGTCCCGGGCTTCCCCAAACTCAGGATTGGAGGAAAAAAGTTTCAGCTCTCCAGCCTTGAGGTCAAACTTGATACCCTTGGATTTTTCTGAAGACAGAATAGCTACTCTTCTGATGGCAGTCACCAGGGCTTCCTTTTCTATGGTTAAGATGTTCGGATTGTCCTTGGGCATAACCGCCTGATAATTGGGGAACTTACTCTCGATAATCCTCGAAATCAGCATCCGATTATTTACCCGGAAGAAAAGGCTGTTATCATCAAAATCAAACTCCAGCCGTTCATCGTCAAACTTTTTCAGTTCATTGAGGGTTTTCTTGGAAATTATCTGGTTTATTTCTTTCTCTACCTTTAAGCCTTCAAACTCTCTTTTGGTATATGACAGGCGATGCCCGTCAGTACTGACTAGTTCTAGCTGGTTGTTCTTAAGCGACAACAGGGCTCCATTAAGGTAATAACGTTGCTCCTGAGTTATGGCATAAAGAACGCAGTCAATCATCTCCTTGAAATCAGTTACATTCCAAGAAATGGCTTTATCAAATGAAGAATCCTGGATGGCCGGAAAATCTTCCTCGGGAGCGGTCAGAATCTTTATCTCGCTTTCACCGGACCTGACTACCAGGTGTTCCTCTTTCTTGATAAATTCTATCTCTGGTTCTTCCGGTAATAACTTAATAAAATCAAATAATTTGCGACCATTGACGGCAGCTTTTCCTTCCTGCCTGACCTCGGCTTCAAAATACGTTTTTAAACCCACCTCAAGGTCTGTGCCCATCAGCTCCACCCGTCCCTTGTAAGCCTTGATCAGAACGTTGGACAGTATGGGCATGGTGGTCCTTTTTTCCACAATGCCCTGCAATAACCCTAATTCATTAATAATATTGTTTTTAGTGGTTGAGAATTTCATTTTTTCCACCTT
>JANLGB010000241.1 GCA_024653405.1 Candidatus Saccharicenans sp. | reverse complement strand
CGGACCGGCGGAAGAGTCTCAATAGGCTTTAAGTCTGAGATAAAGAAATGGAGGTAGAGGAGATGATTTTACGAAAAAAAGGACTTTGGTTATCAGTTCTAACCATTAGCGTGATACTGCTCGCTTCGGGGGTGGCTTTCAGCCAGCAGGCTCAGCCCCAGGTCAAGGAATACGAGGGCCTGGTTAAGGTGGCTGTGGGACATTACCTTTATATTCCCCAGGCCCAGGGACTGGATATCTATGTGGCTGGAGAAGTCACGGGCGGATTGGAGAGCCTGGTGGGAAAAGAAGTGAGAATCAAGGCCAGTCCTGTCGAGGACGAACCCAATCTGATCCTGGCCGAATCGATAGAGATTAAAGAAGGTACAATGTATAAAACCATTTATACCCGTTCCAGTGAACCCGATTTCAAAGGCTACCTGCATCCCCGCGACCGCGAAGCCTACGAGGCCCTGAACATCACCAGTATCAACAAGCCCGAGGAATGGGAAGGGAAGGCCAAGGTTAAGGTTTACGGGAAGCTCCAGACTTCAAAAGTTAAAGAAGGAACCCAGGAAAAAGAGGTTACCCACATCGTCCTGACCGACAAGAAAGGAAAAGAAATAGCCAGGATCATCGTCAACAGCATTTCTGATTATGCCCAATTCTACCTGAAGAAACTCAGGCTGTTTGATAAGTTCTGGTTCTACCTGGATGTGACCGGACAGGTTGACAGAAGGGTCAGAGCTAAAACCCGAGAACTTTTCTCCGGAAACCTTATTTTCTGCGGGCTCTATTAATCCATCGGCAAGCAATAGCTGATTGCTGATAAGGGGAGTTTTTAACTCCCCTTTTTTATTTTAAGGTTTCTTCTCCCCGTTGGAACGGCTCAGATATTACGGATGATTTCGCCCAGTCTGAAGATGGTTTCCACCGGATTCCCTTTAAGGTGGATGACCAGGATTTCCCGGCCCTTTTCCCGCAAGGCAGCAAAGTCAGCCCGGGCCTGGGCCAGGTACAATTGCCTGAAAGAAGGAGCCGTGGCCGGCGAAGCCGGGATGGAAGGAATGGGCAAATCGAATGGTTCATCATCCACCAGGCCGATAAATTTTCCCCGGCCGGCATCTCCCTTGAAGAGCTGGCCAGTGGAGTGAAGGTAGGCCGGGCCATAGTTCCAGGTGCAGGGCAGGTGATATTTTTCTGAAAGCTGGCGGACCAGGTTGTCCAGAGCCACGTCCAGGTTGTTGCCGGGCGGCAGGAAACAGAGAAGCGCCAGGTAATCTGGGCGGCGGCTGTCCCCGGCCAGGAAAGCTCTTATCTCTGGCGTCAGCTCCTCTTCTTCGATTTTTGAGCGGGTGGCTTCAGCTTCCCGGGAGGCCAGAGTTTTCAGAAATTCCCTGGTTTTTTTCTTAGTCAGCTCGACATCGGGTTGGTCAAAGGGGTTAAGGCCAAGGATAAAGCCAGCAGTGGCGGTGGCCAGTTCCCAGAGGTAAAAGTGAGCCGCCAGGTCTTCAGGCTTAAAAGAAACCAGGATAAGCGGCAATTGTAATTTTTTCAGGCTGTCCAGTTTTTTCTGCCAGAAAATACCCGGGTTTGATTCCGGCTGGTAAAACACAAAAAGTCTGTCCTGGCTGTAATTCTCTGCCGAAAGCGGAAGGCTTTCTATCAGGGGGAGAATTCCCCGGCCCTCCTTCCCGGTGCTTTCAGCCAGTAGCTGTTCCAGCCAGCGTCCCAGAGTCCGCAGGTGTGCAGGTAGAAATACGGTTAGCTTATCGCGGCCGACTCCGGCCATTGCCCCCAGGATGGCCCCGAGCTGCAGCCCCGGGTGAAGGGCTTCTCCGCGGACCAGCAGTTGATAACTGTCGACCGCTGGCTGCAAGAATTTTTTTATCTCCAGACCCATCAGGGTCGCCGGGAAAAGACCGAATGGCGACAGGGCCGAGAAGCGGCCACCGACATCGGGGAAGCCGCTTACAGTCAGGCTGAAGCGGAGCTCGGCCGCCAGCCTGGCCAGGGGAGTTCCGGGATCGGTGATGGCAATGAAGTTGTTTCCGGCTTCCCGGCCAAACCGGTTCTGCTGTTGCTGGTAGAAATAATTCAGGAAGCTCAGAGTCTCGGCCGTGGTGCCGCTCTTGGAGGAAACCAGGAAAAGCGGCCTGGTACCCTTTTCCTGGGTTTGGCCGGCCACCTGGCTGACGGCGGCCGGGCTGGTTGAATCAAGCTTCAGCAGCTTGGGATAACCTGGTGAAGGCCCGATGATCTGGCTGATGGCTTCGGGAGCCAGACTGGACCCGCCCAGGCCCAGCAGCACCAGGAGGTTAACCCGGACTGACCTTATTTTTTCTGCCTGCCGTCGGTACTCTGACAGCAGAGGTTCCATTCTGAGGGGACTGTCCAGCCAGCCCAGGCGGTTGGATATCTCCTCGTCCTTTTCTTTCCAGAGGCTGTAATCTTTTTTCAGCAGTCGTTCGGAAAAATTTTGTTGACGCAGTTTATCCAGGGCGGCCTGGATTTCTGACTGCCATGGTTCCAGGTGAAATATTTCTAACTTCATGAGGCTAATTATACTATATTAGATGTCGTCCGCTGACAGGAAAAAAGCTTGATTTTTGCCGGTTAAGATTATAATTATATGAAGCTATAAGACCAAGGAGAAATAGATGTCAGGCAAAAAATGGTTGATTCTGCTTTCGGTTACCCTGTTATTATCATCCGGAATAGTCTTGGCCCAGGAAAAGCAGCCGGTCAAGGCGGAGAGCCTGGTCGGAACCTGGGAGCTGACCATTGATGCCGGAGAGATGGTCATCACTCTGAACCTGGCCCTGGCCCTGGAAAACGGCCTGTTGACCGGTAAGGTGTCAGAATCCTACGGAACTTTTGCTGAGGTTCCGGTTGAAGCTCTCAAGCTGGAAAACAGCAGCCTGAGTTTTAACTTGACGGTTCCCTCGCC
>JANLGB010000240.1:1592-2935 GCA_024653405.1 Candidatus Saccharicenans sp. | reverse complement strand
GACCTGGATGAACTTTATTCAGACGAACATTACCTGAAAGCAACCTTCGGGTTTAACATAAAATCCAGCGGGCGGGTGCGGGGATTCGCCGGGGCCAGAATAGAAGAGCTCAAATGTGAACTGGTCCTGCTGGCCGGGCACCTGCCCCTGGACCAGGTCCCGGCCGCGGTTAATGCGGACGGGATTCAAAAAGAAGACCTGGACAAGATCAAGGTCAAAAGCCTCCAGCCGGGAACGGCGATGGTCTCCGGGCTAAAAACCCTGACCCGGCAATTCATCCCCGACGACGCCCTGCCTGTCCTGGCCCAAGGCCTTAAGATCTTAAAGCCGGATTCGATTCCAAACTGGCTTTTGCGACAGGCTCTGGGAGTGGAGCCGGGGAACGTAGCCATCCCGGATGGGGTCTACCTGGTCCAGGACAGCCTCGGGCCGGGAGGCATCTATGTCCAGGGAGACCTGAATCAGCTCTTGCTCGGAATTGACAATGGTTTCCAGCTCATCCAGTTTCAGCAGGGTGAATCTCTCTGGCTTCTTCGTTTCAATCCATCCACCGCTACGACTTCTTTTATCTCTCCATCGGGACGCCAGGACTTCAATGAGTTGCCCGTTCCGCTAATCATGATAAACGGCCGGGTGCTGGAGCTTGCTGCTGGCCGCCCCGACGGTTCCGGGTTTCTTAAACAGGTTGATGATGAAAGCATCCCGGCTTTTCTGAGCGGCCTGAAGCTGACGATTGTCTGTTCCAGAAAAATCAACCTAACTTCGAACCTTTTTTCAGACGGCCTCGACTGGCAGGAAGGCCTGCCCTATCTCAGAAGCAAGCAGTCGCAACTTATAATCTGGTCAACCGGGAAAGATTTCCAATCCGATGAAATCGTAGAGGCGGGCATAAGCCTTCTGGGAGAAGGAAACAGGAACGGGGTGGTTGAGGCCAGCCTGATAGCCGGCGGCGGGGGATTCCTGACTGAGGCCTCAGCCGATAAGATCAATATAATCGGTTCGCTGGCAGCCGCGGCCCTGGATCCGGGCCGAAATGAAATCGACATTTACAATCTCCCGCCCTCAATCCAGCCCTTGCTTTCAGAACCGGATCTTCGGGTCTACTCCGAGACAACATTACTCCACCTGAGCCACATCAAGATTCTGGAATGGAGGTTATCAAAATGATAAGCAAATCAAGCGACAAGAGGCGGGGAGGGTTTTCTCTCCTGGAGACAACGGTGGTCTTATCCATCGCGGCCCTCCTGGTTCTCGTCGGTTCTTCCTTCAGGCTTAACAGCAAGAAACATCTGCTGGAAGTGGCCGTCCGCAAGGTTCATTCCAGCCTGTCCCTGGCCCGCTTC
>JANLGB010000240.1:0-1582 GCA_024653405.1 Candidatus Saccharicenans sp. | reverse complement strand
CGGAAGCTTCTGCGAACTATCTGAATACAATAGCGAGCAGGCCCAGTGGTTGAACAGGCGCCGGGAACTGCTGGAAGGAGTGGAGGTGACGGCCAATAACGCCCCGGTATTCTATCCGCAGGGCACGGTCTCCAGCCTGGCCACCATAAGAATCAGAAACGAGAGCGGGGCCTACCAGGTGACCGTGGCTATAACCGGCCGCATTAAAATTACCGCCGTGGAATGATGGAAGAAATTAGGGAAGCGAGAATTGAATAAAGAACAATAAGGACTAAGATTTTTACAATCGAGATTATTACTCCAGAGATTCTAATATTTATCATTTTTCTTATGCCCTCTCCTTTAATTCTTCACCTGCAAAGATTGTTGGGGGGCGGTAAAGATATCAATCATTTTCTTTATGCTTAACTCCCATTTCAAAAAACTATAATTAATTAAAACAACCTCGCCCTGTTTAACCCTGTTTGCTCAAGCTTAATTTTTGATTGCATAAAACCGCCGTATATTTTATAAAAAATATCTAATGCCAGAATATTCCAGCAGCCAGAGAGAAGGAGGATAACATGAAAAGATTGAAGTTATCATTTCTGATTCTGTTCTTGGCGATAATCTTGATCTTCACGGCCAGTCCCACCCGGCTCGGGGCCCAGGAACCTTACAAGCTTCCGCCCAAGGAGATAGTGGACATACTTAGCGCCCCTCCCCTGCCCATGGTCAGCCTTGACCCAACCAGGCAGACAATTCTACTAAGCTACTACGAGTCCATGCCTTCCATTGAGGAAGTAAGCCGGCCCTTTTACCGGTTGGCCGGTATCAGGATCACGCCACATAATAACAGCAGGCAGGTCTTGCGGTCTTTCACCAAGTTTGTCTTGAAAGACATTAAATCAGGCAGAGAAATTCCAGTCGACATCCCCGAAGAACCGAGGTATGGCTCCCCTGAATGGTCGCCTGACGGAAAGTCGCTCGCCTTCCAGCGGTACCTGGATAATGGACAGGAACTGTGGGTGGCCGAGGCCAGGACCGGACAGGTTAGAAAAGTTTTCGGGCCCGAACTGAATTCCGTGGCTTCGGATGGCTTTGCCTGGTGGCCTGATAGCCAGAGCCTGCTCATCATGAGCAAGCCTGAAGGAAGGGGCCCGGAGCCGGCCGCCCCTCGAGTTCCGGTTGGTCCGAACATCCAGGAAACCGCCGGGAAATTCGCTCAGGTGGCCACCTTCCAGGACCTGCTGCGCACCCCTTACGACGAAAAGCTTTTTGAATATTTTGCCACGGCGCAGGTGGCCAGGCTGGACCTGAAAACCGGTCAGCTACAAAAAATCGGTTCACCCGGAATATACCAATTCGTAAATCCCTCGCCCGACGGCAAGTTTCTCCTAGTCAAAAAAATCAAGAAGCCCTTTTCCTACAGTGTCCCTTATTCATCCTTCCCCCACACCCTGGAAATCTGGGATAACCGGGGACAGCTGGTAAAAACAATTGCCGACCTGCCGGCGGCTGAAGAAGTCCCCAGAAACGGCGTGCCCACCGGTCCCCGTTCGGCCGGCTGGCAGCCCTTGAAGCCAGCCACTCTGGTCTGGGT
>JANLGB010000023.1:14091-17400 GCA_024653405.1 Candidatus Saccharicenans sp. | reverse complement strand
CGCAACGGTCTGGCCATCTATCCCAAAAATCCCAGCATTGTTTATTTGCGGCTGGATGAAGAGGTCAACCTCGGTTTAAGCGAGCGGGAAGGGGCCGGCCTGTATAACCAGCGGGCCCTTTTCCGTGATGGCTTTTACCTGAATAAATTTAAGGACTACACGCCGCGGCCGGAGCTGGCTAAATACGTTAAGTTTGAGCATCTTAAGGCGGATAAGGTTGAAGACCTGGTCAATAAGCTCAACGACCTGGTCCGCGACCCTGATTTTCAAACCAAGACTTCGGTCAACTGGAAAGGGCTGCTGGCTGCCGCCAGGAAAGCTTATGCCCGGAATGAGGAAGCCCTGGGGGCCGTGGAGGAAGCAGAAAAAATAGTCAGGAAAGCCGAAGCCGGAGAAAAAGATCTGCTCCAGTTAAACCGCCTGGTGCTGACCGCCCTGCTGGCTGAGGCCAAAGGCTTTGACCCGGTCGGATTCAAGATCACCGACCGCAGCCAAGTGGCCGTTAATAAAAATTTCCAGGACAGTCTGACCTATGATGAAAAATATGTAAAAGACGAGGGCCAGCTGTTGGATAATCTCCAGAAACTGGCCACCGATCCCAACCTGCTCCTCAAATTGAAAATCAACCCGGGTGCTGTCTTCAACCGGGCCAAGACGGCTTACAAGGAGCGAAAAGAAATACTCGAGCTACTGAAGGAAGGAGAAAACCTGGCCAAAGATTATGACCAGGTCAAAGGACGTTACCAGACGCTCAACCGCTGTCTGCTCGATGTCCTCTATGCCGAGGCTTTGCAGGCTATGAAGCCGGTTAAGAAGGCTGGGGTTATCTACCGCTCTGACGACCAGGGCGAGACCTGGAAAAGAATGACCGAATACAAGATGAGCGGCGGCAGTGAAATTGTCAACCAGGTTGAAGCTGGCTACTACGGGCGTCTGACCGTCGACCCCAACGATGATAAAGTGCTCATTGCCCCGGAGACCAGGACGGTCATTTCCAGGGATTCAGGTCGGACTTTCCAGTTTGCCAACTGGGAAGGCAACAAGAAGTGCCATGTTGATTCCCGGGCGGTCTGGATCGACCCCCTGAACTCTAAGCATATCCTTAACGGCAACGACGGTGGAGTCAGTGAAACCTGGGACGGCGGCCTACACTGGTCGCAGAAAGAAACCATCCCGGCCCAGCAATTTTATGATGTTTCGGTGGACAACGAACTGCCCTATAACGTCATGGGTGGTACCCAGGACAACGGCTGCTGGTTCGGGCCTTCCCGCAATCGTAACCCCAACGGGGTTTACCCGGCCGACTGGCTGTACCTGCCATCGGGCGATGGGTTTTACGTGGTTCGTGACTGGTGGAACCCAGAATACATTTACTGGGAAAGTCAGTTTGGTGCCTCCCGCCGGATGAATTTCAAGACCGGTGAAAGCATCTCCCTGGCCCGGCGCAACACCCCGGAAGAAGAAGCCGCCGGAGTCCCCGCCCAGCGTTATCAATGGGACGCCCCGATTTACCTGTCCCCTCATAACCCTGGCATCGTCTTTGTCTGTTCCCAGTTTGTTCATCGGTCCCTAAGCCACGGCGACCCCGATACCTGGGAGACCATTTCTCCCGACCTGAGCAAGCAGAATAAAGAAAGAATAGACCTGTCCAAGAAAACTAACCTGCAGTACGCCACCATCTACACTTTTGCTGAGTCTCCCAAGAAGCCTGGTATTTACTGGGCCGGAACCGATGACGGTAACCTTCAATTGAGTACCAACTTTGGGCAGAGCTGGACCAATATTACGACAAATTTTTATGATGCCAAAGGAAAACCAAAGCCAGGCCGCAAAGGGGCACTTATTCCCTATGACCGCTGGGTGATGAGAGTCCAGCCCAGCCAGCATGCGACCAATACCTGCTACGTAATCTATTCCGGTTATCGCACCCACAACGAGGACCGAACCTATGCCTTTGTCACCCGGGACCTGGGCCAGACCTGGGAAGACATTTCTGGCGGTCTGAATTGCCCAGCCAATGATATTGAAGAAGATCCCCACAATCCCAACATTCTGTACCTGGCCACTGACTATGGCTTGTTTGTAACTTTCGACCAGGGCAAGAACTGGATGCGGATGACTGGACCTCAGGTCCCGGACGTGGTCATCAACGACCTGGCCATCCAGAAACGGGATCGAGAAATGATCATTGCCACTTACGGGCGGGGGATTTACATCACCGATATCTATCCCTTCAAAGAATTCAAAGAAGAAACTTTCAATAAAAATGCCCACCTGTTTGAAATCCAGGAAGGAATTCTCTGGAGGTTGAACGACCGCCGGGGCCAGTCCTATGGCGAATTTGCCAGTTCCCCCAACCCGCCGGTAGGCGTGAACATCTACTATTATCTTAAGCAACAAGCCTCCAAGCTGACCGTGGTCATAAAAGATTTTGAGGGCCAGGTGGTCCAGGAGATTAACGGGGCAGTGTCCCCGAGATTGCAGAGAGTTTTCTGGGGCCTCAACCGCCGGACCACCCAGGCTCCTGGCCAGTTCGGCTTTGGCCGCGGTATGGAGGCCCGGATGGTGGAACCAGGTCTTTATCGGGCCAGCTTGCTGGTTGACGGCCAGGAGGTGATGAGTCGGACGATTAAAGTCAACCCGGACCCGCTGTATAAATAGGCATTAATTTAAGCCTGAATGGCCAGGCCGGCCACCGACAGTGGCTGGCTTCTGGCCGGATTAAAAAAGGAGAGGAAAGATGTCTGCCAGGATTGGAAACAACAGGGCTGCTTACCTCGGGCCCTTACTGGCCGGTCTGATTATTTTGGTCCTGCATCTGTCGCTGGCGCCTTCGCTCGCTTCCCAGACTGCGACCAGGACCGCGATGGGACCTGTTCCTGAACTGATGCCGCTTCCGGCCAAGGTGGAACTCAGCGGGGAAAAGCTCAGGATTGATGAAAAGTTTTATGCCGGCGGGAAGGACCGGCCCGGGAGCCGTGCCTTTAAGGCTGTGGCCAGGTTCCTGACCAGGTTAGCCGGGAGGACGGGAATTTTTCTGGAACAGGATTTCCTGGCTGACCAGACCCCAGGACCATCTACCATTCTCTATTATCAATATGAAAGAAAAGGCCGCCTGATTCCCAATGAAAATGAATCTTACCGTCTGGAAATAAAGCCGGGAGGTATAGACCTTCGGGCGGCCACCGATCTGGGGATTGTCCGTGGTCTAGAAACCCTGTTGCAGCTGCTTTCGGCCGACGCCCGCGGTTATTATTTTCCCTGCGGGGTGGTTCAGGACCAACCCCGGTTTACCTGGAGGGGCCTGCT
>JANLGB010000023.1:8163-14081 GCA_024653405.1 Candidatus Saccharicenans sp. | reverse complement strand
CTGCCGTCACTTCCTTCCTCTGGAGGTGATCAAGAGGAACCTTTTGGCCATGGCTGCGGTTAAACTGAACGTTCTCCACTGGCATCTGAGCGAAGACCAGGGATTCAGGGTGGAAAGTAAAACCTTTCCCCGGTTGCATCAGCTTGGTTCAGACGGTTTTTACTACACCCAGGAACAGATAAAGGAGGTCATCGGACTGGCTTCAGACCTGGGCATTAGAGTCATGCCTGAATTCGACATTCCGGGCCATTCCACCAGCTGGTTTGTGGGCTATCCGGAGTATGCCAGTGCTCCCGGTCCATATCGGATCGAAAGGGGATTCGGGGTTTTCCATCCGGTCTTCAATCCGGCCAACCCGGCCACTTACAGGTTCTTTAACGCCTTTTTCCGAGAAATGTCGGCCCTTTTTCCTGATCCGTATATTCACATTGGCGGAGACGAGGTGGAAGCTGTGGACTGGAAGAAAAACCCCCAGATTCAAGCTTTTATGAAAAAACACCGGCTGCCCGACAACCAGGCGCTCCAGGCTTACTTCAATAAAGAAATCCTGAAAATCCTGACCCGCTATAATAAAAAAATGGTAGGCTGGGATGAAATTTTCCAGCCAGGGTTACCCAGGGATATTGTTATCCAGTCCTGGCGGGGCACCCAGGCCCTGGTCGACGGAGCCCGGCGGGGCTATCAGGGAATTTTATCAAATGGTTATTACATCGACCTCTGCGAAACGGCCGAAAGGCATTACCTCAACGACCCGATACCGCCCGAGGCACCGCTGTCAGAAGCCGAGAAAAAACTTATTCTCGGCGGGGAAGCTACCATGTGGGCCGAGCTGGTGACGGCCGAAACGGTGGATTCCAGGATCTGGCCCCGGACGGCAGCTATTGCTGAAAGGCTGTGGTCTCCAGCTGAAATTAGAGATGTCAACGACCTCTACCGAAGGCTGAAAATAATAAGCCGGCAGCTGGAAGAAAACGGGGTCCAGCACCTGAAGAACCAGCCGATGATGCTCAGGCGACTGGCCGGGGCTGTCCCGTTCCGTCCCGAGGAAGAAAGAGCCCTTCAGGCGCTGGCGGAAATTGCTGAACCGGTTAAAGGTTACGCCCGGCACAGCCAGGGGCGCCGTTACACCTCGCTGGCCCCTTTGACCCGCTTTGTCGATTGCTGTTTTCCGGAATCGATGGAAGCCAGGGATTTCCGCAACCTGGTGGAAGTCTTCCTTCGAGCCGGCAAGTGGGACCAGACAGCGCTGGTCATGGATTATTTCGTAAAGTGGCGGGGTGTTGCCGCCCAGACCAAAGCTCTGGCCGCAAGGTATCCTATCCTTAACGAAATCGGGCCGCTGGCCCAAAACCTGGCAGAGCTGTCTGCCCTGGGCCAGGAAATTTTGCTCTTTATTCAGAAGGGAGAAAATCCGGGAGTAGAATGGCTAACCGGCAAGAAAGAACTCCTGGAGGAGTTGAAAAACCCCCGGGCCGAGTGCCAGCTGGCCATTACCCCGGCGGTAGAGCTGTTGCTGGGAAGGCTGGGAAAAAACATTAATTAGTTTATTAAATCTTAGCCAGTTTAATTTTAAGAGAAAGCCAAAGACCAAACCAGGATTTGTAGCTGAAAGAGAGTTGAGGACATGAGACCAAAATATAAAAGAATATTTGTTCTTTGGCTGGCTGTGTTTTTTTTGACCCTGTCCAGCGGATTACTTCCAGCCAGGGGCCAGGTGGCCATTAAGGACAGCCTCGGGAGACAGGTTAAAATCCCGGCCCGGGTGGAAAGAATAGTCTGCTTGCAGCCGGAACTGCTGCGGATTCTGGTGGCCCTGGAGCAGAAAGACCGGGTGGTAGCAGTTGACCGGTTTCCAGCCCGCTATGACCACTTAATGAAAATAATCTTCCCCGAGGTGGTTAATCTACCGGTGGTTTCCGTGAGCGGAGAAGACGCCAATGTCGAACGTATCCTGGGGTTGCGACCAGACCTGGTGCTGGTTTCACCCTCGGAATTGAACCTGTCCCGTAACCTCAGCCGTAAGCTTAATTGCCCGGTGGTCAGCCTGAGTTCAAACGGTCACCTGGAGCGACTACTGGAGGAAATTCAAATCCTGTCCAGGATTACAGCCAGTGAAACTAGAGGACAGGAAATAAAGAATTATATGCTTTCCTGGATTGAATTCCTCCGGCAAAAAACAGGCGGGCGGTTAAAGAGCGAAAGGCCTCGGGTCTATCTTAGCTTCTGGGGTTCGCTGTTGCGGACTCCGGTTAGCTACGAGCCAGTGGAACTGGCTGGAGGTTATAACCTGGCCGGCCGTTTCCGGACTATCCATGAAGGTTCAGATACGGCAGTCCTGAACATTGAAGCCTTGCTGGCCTTAGATCCTGATATTATCCTGGTCCACGGGAATTACCTGCCAGAAGAAAGGTTGTTAACCCCGGAAGTTATCCTCTCTGATGAGAGGCTTCAGACCATTAAAGCCGTCAGGGAGAGGAAAGTTTATTACACCTTCGGTTTCTGGTACTGGTGGGATCCGGCCCTGGTGCTGGTGGAAGGACTTTATCTCTCTGACCTTTTTAATCCAGGGGCAGAAATCTGGTCCGAGCCGATAAAAACCGGTGATGACATCTTCGCTTTTTTTTATGGCCAGCCCGGTTTATTCAGCCAGCTCTGTGCTAAAATAAAAGCTTATGATTGGTTCAATAAGGAAAGGCCCTAACCGGAGACTGCTGATTGTCGGCACTGTTTTTCTTCCGTTGCTCTTGCTGGTGTTATCGCTGAGTTTCGGCACCTATGCCATTTCCCTGAAAGAGGTCCTGAAAATAATCCTGGCTAAAGTGGCCGGCCTTAAGCCGGATTTATTGTCCAGCCCGGAAGCCAATATCGTTCTTAACATCCGGCTACCCCGGCTGATCCTGGCCCTGCTGGCCGGGGCTGCCTTTTCTGTCTCCGGAGCTTCCCTGCAGTCGCTGTTCCGCAATCCCCTGGTCAATGAATACATACTGGGAGTTTCCTTCGGCGCCGGCTTCGGGGCAGCCGCCTCGCTGGTTCTCCTGAGCCGAACTTTTCCGCCGCAGCTTCTGGCTTTTGCCTGCGGGCTTCTGGCGGTGGTCCTGGTACTGCTGATTTCCGAAGGCGCCAGGAATACCATGTTCGCCGTCCTGCTGACCGGAATCATAGTTTCTGCCCTTTTCCAGGCCCTGCTTTCGGCCATTGAATTCGTGGCCAGCCCCTATGCCCTGCAATCTCTTTTTTTCTGGTTGCTGGGAAGTTTTTCCCAGGCCACCTGGTCCGACCTGCTGTGGTCGGCCCCTCTGATCATTGCCGGACTAGGCTTTCTGCTTAATCTGGGTTGGCGCCTCAATGCTCTGAGCCTGAGCGATGACGAGGCCCGTTCTCTGGGCCTGGCGGTCAAGAGAGAAAGAATTCTGATAATCTGCCTGACTACCCTTATCACTTCCGCGGTGGTAGCCATCGCTGGAATCATTGGCTGGGTCGGGTTGATAGTGCCCCATGCCGTCAGAGGTCTGGTGGGCTCAGATAATCGTCTGGTGCTGCCGCTCTCGGCCGGCTTTGGGGCCAGTCTGATGTTGCTGGCTGATAGCCTCATCCGGATTTTTTCGCCTTACGAATTCCCGGTAGGGATTCTGACCAACCTGGTGGGAATTCCCTTTTTCCTTTACCTGATAAAGAAATCCCGGGCTAGCTGGAGTTAAGGGTGCAGATTAGGATTATCAAGCTCGAAGTTAGCTACCAAGACTTTCAACTCCGGGTCGAAAATCTGCAATTCTGGCCAAAACAGGTTTCGGTCATCATCGGCCCGAATGGCGCCGGCAAATCAACCCTGCTGAGGTCACTGGCTGGACTGATTCGATTATCGCCCGGGTCAGTCTTTATCGATGGCCGGGATCTGTCAACCGTTAAAGGGAGCGAGAGAGCGGCCCTGGTCAGCTATGTTCCCCAGGAACAGACAGCTGCCCTCAATTTTCGCGTTTTTGATTTTATCCTGATGGGCCGGAGTGGCTATTTAAGTATCTTTTCTGCCCCGTCGCGGACCGATTACCAAAAGACAGAAGAGGTCATAGCCTACCTGGGCCTGGAAGCCCTGGCCAGTCGGAAATGCCATGAGTTGAGCAGCGGAGAGAGAAGAATCGTCCTTATTGCCAGAGCCTTGACCCAGGATTCCAGCCTTATTTTGCTGGATGAGCCGACTACCTTCCTGGACCTCAAACATGAAATGGAAATCATAAACCTGCTGAAAAAGCTGGCCACCGACAGGGGAAAAACCATCATCACCTCTCTGCACAGCCTGGACCTTGTTCCCAGGGTGGCCGATTTCCTGGTGATGATTAAAAATGGCCGGGTACTGGCCGCCGGCCAGACCGAGTCAGTTTTCCGGAGTGACCTTCTGGCCAGTCTTTTTGATTATCCGGTCAGGGTGGTGGAAGCAGAAGGCCAGCAACTGCTCCTTAGATAAAAAGGCCGTTTTATTTCAGTTTTTCCTCGCTGACAAAATTCCTGTAAGGTGAAAGATAGGATAGGCTTTCCTCATCGTTCGGTCCGGTCTGGCCCGAAATCAACCTGGTCAGCAGCTCAGCCACTCCCGGCCCGAGCATGAAGCCCTGACCGCACATCCCGACTGCCAGCAGAAAACCCTTGACCTCTCGCGACCAGCCGACTATGGGAAAACCATCTGGAGTCATGGGATAGAGTCCACGCCAGGTGCGGCGGACCCGGATGTTCTGCAACCGGGGCATCAGCTCGATCATGCGGCGGGAGACCATCGGCAGGAAATCGCTGGTTTCCCGCTCGTCAAATCCCCAGAGGCTCGGGCTGGGGGTGATACAAAAGATAATCTGACCGGTGGCGTGCTGGTAAAAATAATAATTGGCTGAACCCTGGACTGGCCTGATGTCAACAATCATCGGCTCGAAAAATCTCTGGACAGGTTCGGTCACAGCGGCTTCGTGAGAATCGGGGTTGACTGGAATTTCTAATCCGGCCAGCCTGGCCACCTGAGCGGCCCAGGCGCCGGCGGCGTTGATGACAATCCCGGCGCCGTAGGTCCCGACGTCGGTCACCACTCCCTTGATTACTCCATTTTCTATAATAAGCTCCCGGACGTTTTCTCTGAACCTGAATTCGGCTCCAGCCCTTCTGGCCTGGCGGTAAAAAGCTTCCACTGCCAGCAGGGGAGAGGCGTGCCCGTCCCCGGGGGAAAAGGTTCCGCCGATCAGGCCGCGCGGGTTAAGGTCGGGCAGCAACTTTCTCAACTCTTCTGTCCCCAGCCAGTCAATTTTCAGTCCATGTCTTTTCTGTAGCGGCAGAACTTCTTTTAGGGTTTTTTCTTCTTCCTCCCGGTAGGCGACGAAACAATAACCTCCCTGATGCCACTCGATCTCATCACCGTAAGTTTCTTTCCAGGTGGAGAAAATTTCCAGGCTGCGCAGGCCCAACCTGATCTTGGCCGGGTCGGAATGGGTGGCTCTCAACCCGCCAATGGCCCTTTTGTTGGAACTCTGTCCGGGGCTGGGATTCCTATCCAGCACCAGCACCCGGTATCCTTTCTGGGCCAGGAACAGAGCGGTGGGAGTACCGACGCTGCCGGCCCCGATGATGATGACCTCGTATTCAGCGCGGCTCATGTCGGGACTCCTTTCTGGTTTCCAGGCCGCCAAACAGGCCAAGCGGTACTTCTATGAACAGTGGCCTCTTGGGCTGGTCCACGATTTCGCTTTCAGGGACACCTTCCTCCCGGAACAGCCGGTGCACCAGGGGAGTGCAGGTCTTGGCCCCGCACGGTCCCATCCCGGCTCTGGTTATGGTCTTGATTTCGTTTATATCGCGGATTCCTTCCCAGATCAGCTTCCGGATTTCTCCGGCCGTTACCCGCTCGCAGCGACAGACAATGGCTTCATCCGGGATTCTGGCCACGT
>JANLGB010000023.1:2031-8153 GCA_024653405.1 Candidatus Saccharicenans sp. | reverse complement strand
GGCCACGTACTGTTCGTCAACTTCGGTAATTTCCGGTTGCAGCCTCAGGCCAGTGACTTTCTTGGCTACCGCCTTGGGCACCGGGGCTTTAACCAGAATGGTCCGGTCATTGCCCTTGATGGATTTAACCGAGCTGACCCGACTCCTGGCCAGGACCTGTCCTTCGACATCGACCAGCTCGATTTCATCGCCGGGGTTGATTATTTCCTTGAGGAATTCAAAGGGGATAGTGACTTCGGGAAATTCAGGATTTTTCCGGTAATCAACCAGGGTGATGGCCAGCCCCGGGCAGAAAACCACGCAGCGCTCGCAGCCGCTGCAGCCCTTGCCGTCTCGCTCTTCATAATAGACCGGCAGGCGGCGGACATCATTGCGATCAACTTCGATCAGCTTCCTGGGGCAGACAGCCGAACAGGGATCACAGGGAATTTCCTGAAGGCAATGGATGACCGGAAAAACACCTTCCTCTTTTTCCAGAAAATATTCGGGGTAGACCGGTCCCGGCCGGGACTTCAAGATCTCAGCCGTCCGGTACCAGTCCTCGGGCACCTGGCCCTGAAAAAAGCCGAGCTCCCGGGCAATTTCCAGTCCCCGGATTTTACCGGAGAAGATGGCGGCTGAGGCCTCGGCGATTTCCTCGGCATCTCCGGCCGCATACACCGGCAGCTCAAATTCCCTGGCCTTGAGGTAGAATTCGTTGACCGGGTCCAGTCCGACGGCGATCAGAACCGTGTCGCACCTAAAGGTTTTTTCTGAGCCGGGGACCGGCTTGAATTTTTCATCCACCCGGGCCACGGTGACCGATTCAACGCTTTCGTGGCCATTGGCGCTGAGGATGGTATGAGAAGTCATAATCGGCACACCCAGCCGGGCCAGTTTATCCTTGTGGACCTTATAGCCGCCGACCTCGGGCATGACTTCCACCAGGCCCACCACCTTGATGCCTGCCTGGAGCGCATGGTAACCGGCAATCAAACCGACGTTGCCTCCACCGACAATGAACAGCTTCTCTGTGGGCTTGACCAGGTCCCGATTGACCAGCGTTTGAAAGGCCCCAGCCCCATAAACTCCTGGCAAGTCGTTACCGGGGAAGGCTAGGGATTTCTCCCGGGCCCCGGCGGTCACCAGCAGTACCTTCGGTTTAACCAGGGCATATTGACGACCCTCTTTGAGAATGCCAACTTTCTTATCGCTGAAAACAGCCAGGGCCGTGCTTTGCAGCCAGATCCGGACCTGGGGGTAACGGCGAACTTCCTGCTCCAGCCTGGTGGCGATGTCAATACCCCTGGTACCAGCATAGACCGCTTCCACCGAACCGAAGAAGCGGTGGGTCTGAAGAACCAGCTTGCCGCCCAGACGGTGCTTGTCATCAACCAGCAAACAATCCACACCCCGCTGGCCCAGCTCGATGGCTGCCGACAGCCCGGCCGGCCCGCCGCCGATAATCAGCACCGACACTTCCAGTTCTTCTATGGACTTGAATTCCAGCCTGGTTTCAGGGTCAACTTTCGGCAGCTCGGGCAGCCCGCGAAGCGGCTGGATTTTCATCCCCGGCCTGATCAGTTCCATGCAGGATTTGACCGGGAAGCCATCGGCCAGCACCAGGCATTGAGCGCACTGTCCGTTGGCACAGAAAATCCCCTGGGGGGCTCCATCCTTGTGATGATAACTTAAAATGCGGATCCCGTTAGCAAAAAGGGCCGAGGCAATGGTTTCGCCCTCCCGGGCTTTGAGTTCCAGTCCTTGAAAATAAAAGCTGAAAAGGGGCTTATCCTCAACCGGGAGAATTGGATGTTTATAGAGGCGGTTATCGATCAAAGGAGACTCCTTTAATCCAGAATGACCGAGGCCATCGCACATGTAATCAGAAAATTAAGACTGGCATTATAACACAAGAATTTTTAGTAAAGAAATATCAGATTAAAAATTTCAGTCGGGCCAGCGCCTAAGGCCTGGTCTCTGGATTCTTAGCGCGAAGATGGACTTGTTTTAATATCTTAAAATTTTAATGCAAAATATTCAGTGCAGTCGGACCGGCAAATTAATATAATAAAAAACAATTATAAAAATAAGGAGGTCTCATGGGTCGCCGGGTTCAAGGCTGGAGACTCTGGTCGGTTCTACTGGTTTGGCTTATTCTGGCCGGAGCTGCTTCGCCGCTCCAAGCTGAGCAGGCCAAACCTTACCGGCTGTTAACCACGGAAACTTTTTTTGATATGGAAAGCTTGAGCAATCCGTCCATCTCTCCTGACGGCCGCCGAATTGTCTTCACCAGGAGCTGGGTTGATAAGATGAATGACCAGACCCGGTCCAATATCTGGATAATCGATACCGACGGCAGCCGCCTGAGGCAGTTGACGTCGGGCAACTGGCGGGATACCGAACCGATCTGGTCCCCGGACGGGCAAAAGCTGGCCTTTATTTCGGACCGGGAGGGCAGCGAGCAGCTTTATGTGCTTTTTATGGATACGAGAGAGGTAGCTCGACTGACCAATCTGGAAAGAGCTCCGCAGAATCCGGTCTGGTCGCCCGACGGCCAGAAAATTGCTTTTACCCAGCTGGTGGCTGACGACCGGCCGATACTGCCCGTTAAATTACCGCCCAGGCCGGCTAACGCCAAGTGGGCGGCTCCGGCCATCGTTATTGACCGCCTGTCCTGGCGGCTTGACGGCCGCGGGCCACTGCCTCGGGGTCAGACCCAGGTCTTTGTGATTGACGCCCTGGTGGGTGGCACTCCGGTTATGGTCAGCTCGGGTGATTATTCACACAACGAACCGGCCTGGTCAGCCGACGGCCAGAAAATTTACGTTTCAGCCATAAGAAAACCGGAGCCGGAATATGAATTCGGTGACACCGAGATTTACCAAATCAACCTGAGAACCAGGGAAATTAAAGCCCTGACCGACCGCCACGGTCCCGACCGCAATCCCCATCCTTCTCCTGACGGACGGTGGATCGCCTATACTGGCTATGATGAACAAAACTTTACTAGCCACCTTTCCAGCCTTTACCTGATGGATTCAACCGGACAAAAAAAGAAACTGCTGGCCGGAAACCTGCCCTCTTCACCGACCGGGCTGGTCTGGGCGGCTGATAGCAGCGGCCTGTATTACCGGATGGAGGAAAGGGGAGAAGCCAACCTTTATTTTTTTTCTCTTGGCGGACAGATAAAAAAGATTACCCCCGGCGGTTATTATCTTGGCAGCTTTTCCCTGTCCAGGAATCAGCAGGTGGCCGCGCTGGTCAGCAATTTTTACCGGCCGGGTTTTTTGGTCGTTTTTACTCTCCGGCAGCCCGGCCAGTGGCGGGAGCTCCTCGACGTCAATGCCGATGTGCTGGACGGGGTTAAGCTGGGAGAGGTGGAAGAACTCTGGTACAAGTCTCCTGATGGACTGGACATTCAAGGCTGGCTGATCAAGCCGGCCGAGTTTGAACCAGGGAAAAAATATCCGCTTCTGCTCTGGATCCATGGAGGGCCCTGGTCGATGTATTCGATAGCTTTTAACTGGGCCTGGCAGAACTTTGCGGCCCTGGGCTATGCCGTCCTCTACACCAACCCCCGGGGCAGCACCGGCTACGGGCAGGAATTTGTTAATGGCATCCAGTTCAGTTATCCCGGCCGCGACTACGACGACCTGATGGCCGGAGTAGATGCTGCCCTGGCCCGCGGTTTCATAGACCAGGATAACCTGTTTGTTTGCGGGGGCAGCGGCGGGGGAGTGTTGACCGCCTGGATAGTCGGGCATACCAACCGCTTCCGGGCCGCCGTCTCCATGAGACCGGTAATTGACTGGCAGTCTTTTGTCGGCACGACCGATATGCCCACCTGGTACCGGCAGTTCCAGAAATATCCCTGGGAGGACCCGATGGAATATGCCGTCAGGTCACCCCTGTATTATGTGGCCAATGTGACCACGCCCACGATGATCATGACCGGTGAGGCCGACCTGCGCACTCCTATTGGCCAGAGCGAAGAATTTTACCGGGCCTTAAAGATGCTAAAAAAAGAAACGCTGCTGGTCAGGATGCCCGAAGAATACCACGGCTGGCGCCGGCCCTCTCACCAGCTCTTGCAGCAACTCTATTTGCAGGCCTGGTTTGAAAAATACCGGGTCAAGAAATAAAGTTGGGGGAGAAGAATGTTTAACGGGATATCCATAGAGCCTTTTCGCGGCGACCTGGAAGCCCTGGAAAAGATGGCTCACCGGGCCTGGCGAGATGAATACGGGATGGCTTCCTTTCCCAACCTTTACCGGCCGGATTTCGTTCGTTATCTACTGGAGATAGCCGCAGACCCGAAACATTTTGTGGCCGCTTATCGGGGCGACGAAATCCTGGCCTTCCTGGGCAACATTCCCAGAACCTTCCATTATCAGGGAAAAAATTACCGGGCCATCCTCAGTTGCCTTCTGGTCAGTCGGCAAGAATATGCCCGGCAGGGACTGGCTCAGGCCGTCATCAAGGAAGCAGTCAGGATTAACCTGGAAATCGCTCATTACGATTTCGCCTTGCTGTACCTGGAATCCGGTCATCGCTCCTCCCGGTTGATAGAGAAATTCAGGGCGGAAGGGCAACCACTGCAATTCCTGAAGAAAATGTCAGTCTTGGGACGGGTTCTGGAACTGGACAGGGTGGCTTACTCCGAGGGTCTCAAGTGCTGGGAAAAAGCGGCTATAAAAATCTGGGGGGCCCACCGGCTGCCCAAACCGGACCTGGGCCGTGATCTGGTCCTGGAAGAATTTCAGGAATCTGACCTGCCGGCCGCTATGAACCTGTTGAATCAATATGCCGGGAAAGTGGAACTGGCCCGGGTCTGGCTTGGCCTGGAAGAATTGAAAAAGGAAATTCTCTATCCTGGAGTTTCCAGCACCCTGGCCATAAAAAAGGAAGGTCGACTGGTAGCCCTGTTGAATTATCTGGAACATGAACACCTCGGCCAAAGCCCGGAGCGCTGGGCCTGGCTCAACCACCTTTACCTTGATTCACTGGAGCCGGCTGAAAAAATCCAGGTCATCAACCGCTTTTTACTTCACCTTTTTTCCCGCGGAATAGTGGGTGTGGTGGAGTGGAGCAAAGGATATTATTCTCAGGGCTTCCTTTACCGCAGCCATTTTTTCCCCTACTTTCGTCACGTTAACCTGTTGGCCTGGGTCTTTCAGCCCGAATTAGTCTTCCGGCCAGTCAAGGGAGTCTATGAGGTCCAGATATAGCCAGAAAGGAAATTGTTATCCGGAAAATAGTCAGGCGGCCTGGGACTCCAAAGGGTATGGCTGGACCTGAAGTTTCAATCCTGGGCTGGTTCCTGGTGGAAATTAGTTTGGGTTATTCATAAACTGCGATTGGTCGGCTGAGTTTGGTGTACTCACCCGGTCAGAGCCCGGCGGAACTTTTAACCGATGGCCTCTGACCAGGCCTAAGGAATTATGGAAAAAGCTGATAAAATGGTATAAGAAGAGCCAAGCTGTCGCTAAATTAATATATAATGACTTCATTTGAGGCGTGAGACCAAACATGAGAAGCTGGAAGAAACTTCTATACAGCTTGTCAGTCATAACATTTATAATTTTATCCACAACCGGTCTTTACTGGCCGGGCCGTGAGGGTAAAATGACCGAGGTCGAGATAAAGGACAGTCCGCCATTAGACCAGATCAATTCTTATTATTCAAGCAACCAACCGCCGCTTTGTCCCAATCCGCTGCTGAAGCTTCCCCCGGGGCAGGTTGAGGCCAGGGGCTGGCTCCTGAGTCAGCTCCGTCTCCTGAGTGAGGGGTTGACCGGGCGCCTCCAGGAAATATCCAGGTTCTTGCAACCGGATTCTGGCTGGTTGACCCTTAAAGGTAAGGGCTGGGAAGAAATGCCTTATTGGCTTAAAGGTTTTGGCGACCTGGCTTATCTGTTACGCGACCCGGAGATGATAGCCTCGGCCAGAAAGTGGGTAGAAGCCATCCTCAGAAGCCAGCAAGCCGATGGTTACTTCGGGCCGGTCGATAATCGAGAAAATGACGACCTCTGGCCCAACATGGTGGCCCTGGCCTGTCTTCAGAGCTATTACGAATTCAGCGGCGACCGGAGAGTTCTGGATTTCATGTCCGCCTATTTTCGCTACCAGCTGAGCCTGCC
>JANLGB010000023.1:0-2021 GCA_024653405.1 Candidatus Saccharicenans sp. | reverse complement strand
CTGCGGGGCGGGGAAAATCTGGAAAGCGTCTACTGGCTTTATAATCGCACCGGGCAGAAATGGTTGCTGGTACTGGCCCACAAAATTTATCGCCGGACAGCCGACTGGGCCTCTCCCATCCTCAGCTCGGAACGGGATGGCCACTGGGAAGAAAGTTCCTTTTACCATGGGGTTAATATCGCCATGGGCCTGAGGTACCCGGCAGTCTATTATCAACAGACTGCCGACCGGCGGTTACTGGAAGCAGTCGAAAAAAATTACCAGCAGTTGATGGACAGCTACGGCCAGCAGCCGGGTGGAATGTTTGCCGCCGACGAAAATATCAGGCCGGGTTATAACGACCCGAGGCAGGGGGCTGAGACCTGCACCATGGTCGAGTTCATGAACAGCTTTGAATCATTGCTAAAGATAACCGGTAATATCCTTTATGCCGACCGGGCCGAAGAAATTGCTATCAACTCGTTGCCGGCAGCCCTGACTTCGGACCTGAAAGCCCTGCACTATCTGACAGCGGCCAACCTGGTGGCCTGTGATAGCTCCGACCAGCATGATTTCCAGAACTCCGGCACCCTGCTGTCTTACGACCCCTGGAAGTACCGCTGCTGCCAGCATAACGTGGCCTTCGGCTGGCCTTATTATGTTGAGCATCTGTGGCTGGCCACGGCCGACAACGGGCTGGCCGCAGTCTTTTACGGTTCTTCTCAAGTGAGCCTGAAAGTGGGGCTGAACAGTCAGACTGTCAGGTTGATTCAGGATACAGACTATCCATTTAGCGAACGCCTAAGATTAACCCTGTATACCGAACGAGCGGTGGCTTTCCCGCTTTATTTACGCCTGCCGGGCTGGGCCGAAAAAGCCATGGTTGCGGTCAACGCCGAAAAACCGGTTGAGGTTCGGGCGCCCGGAAAATACGCCCGGCTGGAACGAACCTGGAAAAATGGCGACCAGGTGGAGCTATTCCTGGAACAGCCGCTGCGGGTTAAGTTCTGGCCGGGAATAGGCCAGGCGGCCTCCGTCCGACGCGGGCCCCTCTGGTATTCACTGGAAATAAAAGAAGAATGGAAAAGAGCCGGCGGTAGCGATGACTGGCCGGCCTGGGAAGTCCTGCCGGCCTCGCCTTGGAATTATGCCCTGGTGTTGGACGAAAAAGATCCGGCCGCGAGCTTCAGCTTGTTTGAACGAAAAGCTGTTTCTTACCAGCCTTTTTTGGTAGAAGCCGCTCCTCTGATCCTAGAAGCCAGGGCCAGACACCTTCCGGGCTGGAAAGAAGAAGGACGCATGGTTGGGCGGGTTCCTCCCAGTCCGGTGGTAACTGCAGAACCAGAGGTAAAAATCAGGTTGATTCCCATGGGTTGCGCTCGGTTACGGATTACCTGCTTTCCCTGGGTGAGGTCAGAATAAGCGGATGGTGATTGAAAAAAATTCATTTTAGGTGCGGTGTCATGAGGATAAGCAAGAGTCGGGTTCCATTTTTTTTCAAGGCCATTTTAGTGCTTTTTTTCATAGTTGCTATTTCCCCGGTCAATCTTAAAGCCCAGGTCCCAGACAACAGACTTGTTTCTGGCGACTGGTTGCAGGCTAACCTCGGCCAGCCCGGCCTCAGAATCATAGACATGAGGGCTGATGTCCGGGACTACTGGTCCGGTCATATCCCGGGAGCTGTCTACCTGGATGAAACGGCCCTGCGCTGGCCTGAAAACGGTATTCCGGGTCTCCTGGTCCCGGTCGAGGTTCTGGTCCGCCTGCTGGAACAGCTTGGCATAAATAAAAAGACCACCGTCATCATCTATACCGAAATAAACAATTACCGGGCGACCTATTTAGCCTGGGCTCTGGATTACATCAGGCATTCCGACTGGGCCATTCTGGACGGGGGATTCAACCGCTGGAAGAATGAAAACCGGCCCATCTCCCGGGATTATCCGCGGCTTACCCGGACCAGCTATGGCCAGAAAGTCGAGCCTGATGACTTGGTCAGGGCCCGACTGGAGCAGGTCAAAAACCGCGATACCAGGACCACC
>JANLGB010000239.1 GCA_024653405.1 Candidatus Saccharicenans sp. | reverse complement strand
TCGTATTTCAGCGGGAAGATGCGGTAGCGCTCAGCCAGCCACTTGGGAATAATTCGCAGCAACCCCGGCTCCACGGCATAGGGGTCAATCTCCACGAAGGCCCATTGCCGCTGGTAGGCCAGGGCACTGGCCAGCTCTTCCTCGCTGATGTAGCCCAGCTCCAGCAGAATCTGGCCGAGCCGCTTTTTCGTCTTCTTCTGAATTTTCACGGCCTGTTCCAGCTGTTTAGCCGTGACCAGATGCCGGGTCAGGAGCAAGTCCCCGATTTTGCGCCGGAAGGCTTCCAGCTTCTCGGCCGGGAATTCGTGCTCGGTCTTGATCCAGGTCTGCTCCTTCCGGGTGGACACGGTCCGGATGAGCCAGAGCATGGCCAGGGTGGAAGAAGCAAAATTTAAGACGTTGCCGACGATGATTCTTATCGGCGATAATAGTGCTTGGCCCAGGCCGTAGATTTTATTAACAAAAATAATGCGCATCAGAATTCGCCAGCAGAAAAAAAACAGCACCAGCAGGGCCAGTTTCCACCAGATTTCATCGTGGCGGACGAGGGCCGGTATGCCGAAATCGGGCCGGAAAAGATGCGCCACCCAGCAGGTCAAGATGTAGGCAATCAGCAGATAGCCGAAAACATAAAGAAAGTTGGTGAAAAAAGACAGCCGGTCGCGGAGCAGGGTGTAGCTGATCTTGAGGTTGCGGTCCCAGCCGATATTCCTCAGTCCCTGCCAGGCGATGCCATAAACCCAGCGGGCTCGCTGCCGCATGGCCTTACGGAATTCTTCCAGGAAGAAAGACCGGGTGGCCACCAGTTCCTTAACTTTTTTGGGTCTGGCCTGGCCTTTCTTGGTCACCACCCTTTCCACCCACTGCACCAGGATGATTTGCTTCAAGCCGAGCTTGCCCAGGCGGATTCCGACCTCATAATCTTCGGTCAGGCTCTTGGGGTTGAAGATCTGCTTGTTATTTTCCTCATCCAGCTTTTTGAGGCTTTCCCGCCAGAAAGCGGTACTGGTCCCGGCCGAGGGCAGGATGCGGGCGATCTTTTCCCGGACGATGAGTTCCTTGAGGTGGTTCTCGGCGAATTCATCCATGTAGACACCGCCGACGAAACTGTGCCAGGGCATCTCCAGGGGGATGATGGGAATCTGGATCATTTCAAACCGGGGCATAAGATAATTGAAGAGCTTGAAGGACAGCGGGTGGTGGATGTCTTCTGAATCGCTGAGCACAACGATATCGAAGGTCAGGCCGGTTTCTTTCTCGAAATGGCAGAGGCCACGGTAAATTTCGTTGAGGTTGTCGGCCTTGGTGGTGGGGCCGGGCTTGGAGTTAATGACCTTAATGACCTGGGGATAGACTTCGCTCACCTGGTCCACCTCGGCCTGGGTTTCGGGGTCATTGGGATAGCAGCCGACGAAAATGAAATAGTTGCGGTAATCGATGGTGTTCAGGGTATTGAGGAGCATTTTTTTGATGATGCCGGCTTCACGCCAGGCGGGGATGACCAGAGCTACGGGCTTTTCGTCAACGGCCAGCAGCTGGTCCAGGGTCAGGGGCTTGATCAGCCTTTTCTTGAAAAGGCGGCGGTAAATCTGGCGGACCCAGTAATAAATATCGACGAAAAAGTCGTTCAGGCCACCGATGGCAAAGGCTACCACCAGGACAATAAAGACATAGCGAAAGAATATCCAGAGATTATAGAGAGTGGAAAGAAACCACCCGTAATCCATATTACCCATTTAATTTTGCTTCCTTTTCCTTTTCCCGGGCACAATTGTATAAGAACGGCAGGCGAAAGGCAACTTCGGGTTAAAGGCCCGGGATTCAACAGGTTAGAAGATACTAAGAGTTACTCTGTTGATAACCCGGCAATAGCCCGACTCATCCTGCCTCCGGCCCTCAGGATAAGGAAAAAATCAAAAACAAAATTAATTTTATCCATTTATCCAGCAAAATAAAAGGGAATAAAAGGGGACACCTGACAGGTGTCCCCTTTCTGGCGGGCTCAGCCGGGCCAGCTAAAAATGAAGCCCCCGGCCATCCTTAGCAACCTATTGATATTAAATAAATTAAGGAGGACCAAGACCACCGCGTTCTCTGCTGCCAAAGAGTAGCAGATGGGGACACCTGTCAGGTGTCCCCAATCAGGCCTTTTCGCCAGACAAAAATTCCGGGCCATCATCATAGTCTCAGGGATTGGTCGATCCCAGAGCCAAGGTATCTCTCGGGCCAGAAATTATGGTGAAAAATGAGGCAACCGGAGATTGACGATGCGGCCCGACACCGAGGAGTGTCTCTCTTTTCATTTCTATGTTAGAAT
The DNA here is from genome assembly GCA_024653405.1 of Candidatus Saccharicenans sp. Lineage (GTDB taxonomy): Bacteria > Acidobacteriota > Aminicenantia > Aminicenantales > Saccharicenantaceae > Saccharicenans. Next base: position 628 of record JANLGB010000239.1, on the reverse strand, counting down.
TATTAGCCGATTTGAAATTAAAGAGTCAGGTGTTATCGCGTGAAAGCCCAGACTTCAGCCCCAACCAAAAAAGTCCTGGTGGTTATGGGGACTCGGCCCGAGGTCATCAAGCTGGCCCCGGTCATTGAGGCCCTTAAGAGCAGCGAGAAGGGAAATCCAAAAAGAGCTGGAAAACCCGGGGGGCCGCGGTTTAAGACGGTCATCTGCCTGACCGGGCAGCACCGGGAAATGGTCGAGCCTTTCCTTAAGATTTTTGGTATAAAAGCGCATTACGACCTCCGGGTAATGCAGCCTGACCAGCATCTGGGCGAGCTGACCGGACGGGTTCTGGCCGGCATGAAGAAAGTGCTGGAAGCCGAAAAGCCCGATTGGTTGCTGGTGCAGGGCGATACCACCTCGGCTCTGGCGGCGGCCCTGGCTGCTTTTTACCACCGGGTAAAAATCGGTCACGTGGAAGCCGGGTTACGGACTGACGATAAATACAATCCTTTTCCCGAAGAAATAAACAGGCGGCTCATCAGCCACCTGGCCGACCTGCATTTCGCCCCCACCGCCGGCGCCAGGCAAAACCTGCTTGACGAAGGTGTGTCCGCCGAAAATATTTATGTAACCGGAAATACAGTGATCG
>JANLGB010000238.1 GCA_024653405.1 Candidatus Saccharicenans sp. | reverse complement strand
CGCTCAATTTTTTCAGAATCTGGGACTGGATTACCAGGTGCTGACCCTGCCAGAATTCAAAGATATCAGTGGGCTTAAGAGAGCCTCAGCCCGGCTGAAAAAACTGGATTTTGACCTGAGCTTGCTGCTCGATGAATCTTTTGCCGCCGCGTTGCTCTGTTACCTATCCCGGATACCCCAGCGCTGGGGTTACGACCGCGAGGGCCGGGGCTTTATGCTCAGCAAAAAAGTGCATCTTAAAGCCGCCGAGCCCCAGCTTCATTTAAAATACCACTACCTGAACCTACTGGAAAAGTTCGGGCTGACCGTGGACGACGGTCCCGGCCGATTGCGGCTCCCGGCCGATTTTATGGAGGCCGCGGCCAGCCGTCTGCAACAGGCCGGGCTGCAACAGGCCGATATTCTGGCCGTCATCAAACCTGGCTCCAGCTTCGGTCCAGCCAGGGTCTGGCCGCCGAACCGCCAGGCGCAGCTGGTACGCCGGCTGCTGGAGCAGGGACTGCGGGTGGCCTTGATTGGTTCCAGCTCGAGCCAGGAGGTCAGCCACCGGCTTCGATCAGAGCTCGACGGTCAGGTGATGGATTTAAGCGGCCAGCTCAGCCTGGAAGAAACTGCCGGGGTCATAGCCAGGGCGGCCGTTTATCTGGGGAACGACAGCGGGTTGACTCATCTGGCCAACCTGCTGGGTGTTCCGGTCATCAGCCTGTACGGCCCGACCGACCCTCACCTGTGTGGACCGGCCCAGCCCCCGGCGGTAGCCCTGAAAAAATCGGTGCCCTGTTCGCCCTGCAGCTATAGAGCCTGCCCCTATGACCATCGATGCCTGGAAAACATCTCGGTCGATGAAGTTCTGGAGGTTGTCTCCTCTTTTCTGGCAAGATAGTTTGCCCGGGAACCGGCAGCCCAGAGGCCACCATGATTCGCTTTGACGATATCATAGAAAAAATACAGGGCCAGTACTCGGAAAAAGACCTGCGCCTTCTCCAGAAAGCCTACGTCTTTGCCGCCCGGGCCCACAAAGGACAGATTCGCCGCTCGGGCGAGCCCTACCTGAGCCATCCGCTCGAAGTGACCAATATCCTGGCCGAGATGAACCTGGACCTGACCACCCTGGTAGCCGGTCTGCTGCACGATGTGCTGGAAGATACCGAGGTCAGCCTGGCCGAGATAAAAGAAAATTTCGGCCGGGAGGTGGCCGCCCTGGTCGAAGGTGTCACCAAAATCAGCCGGGTAGAAGATGCTTCCCCCGACCAGACTCAGGCCGAGACCATCAGGAAAATCATCCTGGCCATGACCGATGACCTGCGGGTCATCTTCATTAAACTGGCTGACCGCTGGCACAACCTAAAAACTCTGCATTACCTCAACGAAGACAAGCAAAAAAGAATCGCCCAGGAAACTCTGGAAATCTATGCCCCCATCGCCAACCGCCTGGGGATGGGACGCATCCGGGCCGAGCTCGAAGACCTATCCTTCCGCTACGTGGAGCCGGACGAATATTTCCGGATCGTGGCCCTGGTCGAGCCCGAATTAAAAAAGGGAGAAAAGGAACTTAAAAAACTCAAAAAGCAGATGGAACAGCTGCTAAAGGACAACGGCATCCCGGCCGAAATCCAGGTCAGGATCAAAAGGCGTTACAGCATCTATTCCAAGATGAAGAAGAAGGGCATCGAATTCGATCAGGTCTATGATTTCCTGGCCCTGAGAATCATCACCGACTCGGTCAAGAACTGCTATGCCATCCTGGGCATTATCCACCAGCACTGGCCACACCTGCCGCAGCGTTTCCGGGATTTTATCGCCATGCCCAAGCCCAACCTCTACCAGTCGCTCCACACCACCATCATCACCGAAAACAAGCAGACCTTCGAAATCCAGATTCGCACCCGGGAGATGCACGAGCTGGCCGAGAACGGCATCGCCGCTCACTGGAAATACAAGGAAGGAGCTCCCTCCGGCCTGACCAGCGAAGACCAGCGCCTGCAATGGTTGCGGGAAATCGCGGCCCTGTTCAGCGAGCAGAAAAACCCCAGGGAATTCCTGAAAAACTTAAAGATCAACCTGATACCGGAAGAAATCTACGCCTTCACCCCCAAGGGGAAAGTTATCAACCTGCCGCCGGGGGCCACGGCCCTGGATTTCGCCTTCAAGATACATACTGAAATCGGGTTGAAGGCCCGAGAGGCCAGGATAAACGGGGAGAGGATGCCGCTCAAGACCCAGCTGAAGAGCGGCGATATCGTGGAAATCATCACCGCTCCCGACCGGACTCCACACCGGAGCTGGCTGAACTGGGTGGCCACGGCTTCGGCCCGGCAGCACATCAAAAAATGCCTGAACCTCAAGACCAGAAAGAAAGCCATCGAGCTGGGCCAGAAGCTCTGGGAGAAAGAAGCCAGAAAATTCCGCCTGCCGCCCGAGTTGCAGTCGGAAACAGCACTCAAGGAAAAACTGGCGCGGGAATTCAAGCTGCGACTCCAGAGCCTGGAAGATTTCTTTCTTCTGGCCGGCCTCGGCCAGGTGGTGATAGACAGGAGCTTCATGGAGCGGTTAACGTCGGGAGGGCCGCCTCAGGCCGCCCCGCCGCCGGGGCTGCTGAAAAAGGTGGTCGAACGCCTCTCCGGTCGCTCGGCGGCCCAGGCCCTGGTCATTAAAGACCTGGAAGAACAGATGATCACCCTGGCCCGGTGCTGCGCTCCCATCAAGGGTGAACCGGTCGTGGGTTACTTGACCTCGGGCAAGGGCCTGACCGTTCATGCCCAACGCTGCTACCTGGTGCAGAAAGAAATACTGGATGCCCAGCGTCTGGTGGAGGTGGCCTGGGACCCGGCTTACCAGGGCACCTTTAAGGCCCGGCTGGTCATCCGGGCTAAAGACTCGCCCGGGGTCCTGGCCAGGGTGGCAGCGGCCGTGGCCGAGCAGAACGGCAACATCTCCCGGGCCGAGTCTTTAGCCCGGATGACCAGCCG
>JANLGB010000237.1:1082-2982 GCA_024653405.1 Candidatus Saccharicenans sp. | reverse complement strand
CTCCATGGCCTCTTCTTCATAGGTGGCCGATACCACCCCGCCACCAATAAAGGCTTTTAGATGCTTGTTCAGGTAGGGGAAATAAGCCAGTCCCCCGCCGAAAAATTGCTGCTTGGAATGGGCGGGCTCGTTAAGTTCCGGAGTGAGGCCATTCCGGCTAAGAGCCGAAAACATTCCATAAATGTAGAAGTCGCTGATGACCCGGAAACCCAGCTTGAATTCTGGCACCATTACCTTACTTCCGTAGACTTCTTTATAGCCTGAATCGGCAGGGAAAAGATAACCATAGCTAAATGACAGCAGCACCGTGTCGGCTTTAAGAGCTGGGGTCAGGGAAAATAGAAAGACCAGCCCAAAAATGATCACGGCCCAGTTAGCAAGTCGGCTTTTTCTGTTCATGCTGCACCTTTTCATTTATTAATTGTTTTTAGAATTCTTTCTCTGAGCCTGTCCAGGCCGGTCTTTTCCTCGGAGGAAGCGACAATTACCCGGCCGTAGCAGTCAAGGGCCTGGATGGTATATAGATAATTCTGGTCCGCTTCCAGATATTTATCGATATTTACTACCTGACCGGAGGAGAAGTCAGCGTCGCTGAAAGTCTGGACAATCTGGGGAGTCGAACCCCCGCCAGCGGGTTGCCTGGTCAAGCGGTAGCTGTCGACATCAAAGGGCGCGGCCTTGCTGACCTGGATGGTTATCCGGGCATAACTGCGGCGCAGTATCCAGCCCCTTTCCACCCTTCTTTCAACCTGAATGTTGAGATTTATCTCGGGAATAAAGCCTGTTCCGGTCAGCGTCAGCAGGGCCTGGGGAGTGGCCGGGTCGTTGGAGTTAATAGCAAAGGTAGAGGTCAGGGGCCCGGTGTTATAAGCATCGAAGCGGAAGGTCACCTCCCGGCTGCTTCCGGCCGGAATCACCAGGGGGAAGGGACTAGCCTGGCAGGTAAAATCCGAGGGACCGGAAACCCGGCTGATGCTGTTTATCAGCAAGGGTCCGCCACCATCATTATAAACTGTAATGGCCAAGTCAGACCGAGTACAAATATTAACCTGACCGAAATTCAAGGCCGAAGACGACAGGCGCAGGACCGGGTTGGCCGCGGCCGTCATACTGACAGAATAAACGGGCCCGGTGCCGCTTTCCACCAGCAGACTCATTTCGGTAGGTGTTCCGTCATACCTGACTGTGGCCGGGTAAGTAGAAGGGCCGAACACCGCCCCCAGCCGGTAAAAATCAGCCGAATCGAAGCCACGAAGACCAAGCTCTATTTCGTCCAGCCCATCGGCCTGGACCAGCCTCAGTAGTTTGTGCTCGGTGTAGGAATTGTCGTAGAGAAAATTGGTGCCGTAAGAATTTAGCCTGGCGTCCACGTGCCAGACGGCCAGGCCAACGTCGCCTCCGTTAATGCTCACCAGCCTGGAATCGTTCCTGGTGGCGTACCTGTTCTGCACCAGGAAGTATTCATTGAAAATATCTCCGCTGACCGCTCCCGGGAAGAAAATCAGGGCTTCGGGATAATCACCACTGGCTCTCAGGGTATAAACCTGGCTGCCCGAGCTGAAAACGGCTGGCGTCAGCCAGTCCAGGACAAACTTGGAAAAAGCGTTGTGGTCGTAGACGCTGGCGTCCATCATATCAAAGCCGCCGAGGCCGCCTTTCGGTCCCACCGAAGCATCATAATCATAGTAATCCGGAAGTCCCAGGGCATGGCCGGTTTCGTGGATGGCTACCTGCGGGGTGAACTGTCCGTAGGGATAATTATACAGCTCCCACTGCCATGAATATCTTCTCAACCTCTTGCCATCCAGCACATAACTGGTGTCGCTGAATGTCGTCTGGTAGCCCCACCAGAAGGACGCCCACTCTCCATGGGGACCGGTCCAGAAAACCAGGAAATAAT
>JANLGB010000237.1:0-1072 GCA_024653405.1 Candidatus Saccharicenans sp. | reverse complement strand
CCATCGTTGTCATTATCGTACTGGGAAAAATCATGCCCCTGGCTGTCGTAGTAGTTCAGGACCTCTTTAATCAGGGTCTGGCGACCCTGGGTTGTTTCTTCCACCTGCGACCGGTTGTAAGCCGTTGTGTACCAGCCGAGGACGTTGCCCTGGATATCCAGCTGACTGTAAGAAGCCCGCGAATAATAAGCCCTCATAGTCTCATAGGGATAAGTGGGGTCATAAACATCTTCGGTCCCGAAGAGCTTCTGAGCGATGAAATCAGCTCTGGTGATGGGAGCATAATCCTGGAAAGCAATCAGGATAGCCAGAACCTTGACCTGGCCCCTGGTGGGCATCCCGCGGCGGCTGGGGGGCGGAGCCAGCAGTCGGTCAATCTGCTGGGGGCTATAGCCCTGGGCTTCCAGGGCCAGGCGTTTCACCCGGTAATTCAGGTGGGCCACCACCTCCGGGTCCATCCGGTGATTACCGATTTCTCTGGCCGCGGCCACCCGGGCCGCATAGCTACCATCCAGCCTGTATTTCTGAATTTGTTCTGGCGTCGGCGGCTCCAGGCCTGAAAGAGCAGCAGACATCACCAGAAGCAGGAAGGCCAGAAAAATAGAAATTTTCTTTCTTGTCGGCATTACATTGACTCCCCTCTTCACTTTTTCTCAACCTTAATTCTATTATCCTGATTGAAGTTTAGCTGTCAATTAGTAATTTTGCTGGCATACCGAGAAAATGACTGAACCTCAACCATCCAGACCCCTCCCGGTTGAATTTTCTAATCCGAAATCTCTCCTCTTGGAACATCATTTGCAGGGCGGGTTCCACGAGGAAAACCGCTGGCGCTTCACTCTCTATCCCTGGGAAGGGAGGGCTCTTCCCCGGTTGAGCATTAGAAGGCAGCCTGTAAATTTCTTTGTTGCTAACAACCCGATTTGCTTATAATATCCCTGATTTGTGCAGCCGGTGCCTGGACCGGCTAAGAGGAGACAAAGATGCAACTGCACTGGTTGGACCTTTCAGTCTTTATTCTCTTCTTCATCGTGGTGGTTTCGGTCAGCATGTACAAGAGTCGTAAAGAGCG
>JANLGB010000236.1:1119-2986 GCA_024653405.1 Candidatus Saccharicenans sp. | reverse complement strand
TTTACTTCAGAGCATTAAGATGGCAGTTTATGTATAATACCAAGCGTCATCACTCGACGCTGGGGATGACGCCGTTCAGGAAGTTGAGGATGGAACGTAACCTCTCAAAGTTAGTAGCTCTGTTTCCAGTGATCCAGCTGGAAAAACTTACTGACCTCTACCCAAAGCTCTTTCCTCAACCTGGATACCATCTCCTAGCCAAGGACAAAATTTCTCTTTGATTGAAGCCCGGGGATCTGGTTATCGGGGAAGCTGGGAAGGCCAGCGACCTATAAACAGAGTGCAACCGCAGGCCCCAACTTGGCCGGCTGGGGTGAGCGCCCGACCTTGATATTTCGAGTCAAATCTGCTATCCTTATAATCCATTTTCACCACATATCTGGAAAAGGAGATAACCGCCTTTGAAAGAAAATACCTTTGACAGCAAGTTTCGTTTTATCATAGTTGCGGCCCAGAGAGCCAAGCAGCTTCTGAAGGGGGCTCACCCCAAGATTAAATCCAGGCACCGCAATCCCATCCGCATCGCCCAAGAAGAGACTAAGTCCGGAGCCATCCAGTATGAAATCCTGCCCTTCAAGAGAGAGAAAGGACTGGAAGAGGAAGAAGTGTTACTGACCGAAGCCCTGCCCCTGGCTGCCGGCGAATCCGAGGTTGAGGCCGAATACGAGAGTCAGGAAGAGGAAGAGCTGGAAGAGGGAGTGGAAGAAGAACTGGACGAAGAGGAACTGGACGAACTGGAAGTGGAAGAAGAAGGCGGTTTCGAGGAAGAGGATAAATAATCAGCCTGCCTCTTCTCTTTTATCATCTGCACATAATCCAGCCTGATAAAATCCTTCCGGGAGAAGCCCAGCTGGCGGGCCAGTTTGACTATATCACTTCTCTTGCCTTCGAGCTCCACGAAATTTCCTACCTCGGTCTCATCCAGGCAGATTTTCACCCGGTCTTTCCGCAGCAGCATACGCTTCTTGCGGTATTCAAAGGTCGGTCTTAATCCCAGTTTCTGCAGAATCTTCTTGAAATGCCTGAAATTCTTAACTTCGCTCTCGTATTCTTCTCTGACCTTGAATGACCTGGATTTCAGGGGCTGACCCTTATAGGTTAAAAAGGCTTTCCGACCGCTTCGCCTCAGGCGCAGGGCCTGCTGGCTTTTTTCCAGACGGCCGTCGGCGAAATCGTAGAGAGAGTTCCATTCGCGGTACCAGTCCCGGTCAATTCGACACCCCAGCTCCAACAGCTTCTTCTTGGTTTCTTTCAGGCTTGAAATTTTTAGCTTGACTTCAACTTCTATCATGTTGATCTTTCCCGGCTATTTTTTTCTCCACAGGACGAAATCCACCAGCTGCAGCAGCGACCGCCGTTGGACCGATGGCTTCAAGCTCAGGGCCGCCTGTCGGGCTTTCCCGGCCAGAACCTGAGCCTGGTCGAAGGTCAACCCCAAAGCCCCTGAACTTTTAATCAGGGCCAGAAGGCCGGAAAGGCTGACCCGGTCTTTATTCTGGCTGATTCTTTCCAGCCGACGCTTGAGTTCCCTCCTGGCGACCGGCTCCGGGTGTTGCAGGGCTTTGATAAGCGGCAGGGTTACCCGTCCTTCCTTCAGGTCGGAAAAGGCTGGCTTGCCGGTTTCGGCCGGCTGGCCAACCAGGTCCAGCAAGTCATCAATAACCTGGAAGGCCAGTCCCAGGTTAAGCCCGTATTCCGCCAGAGCAGTCTCTTCTTTTTTCTCGGCCCGAGCCAGGCGGCAGCCAAGCCGGCAAGTGGTCCGGAACAGGCTGGCTGTCTTTTTTTCGATTATCTCCAGGTAGCGCTTCTGGGTCAGACTGAAGTTATAACTCTCCGCCAGTTCTTCCATCTCCCCCTCAATCATCTT
>JANLGB010000236.1:0-1109 GCA_024653405.1 Candidatus Saccharicenans sp. | reverse complement strand
GCATTTCAGGAATCTCCCGGTCCTGGGAGAGGGTACGGGCGATGGAGCGAATGAAGAAAAAATCGCCCAGCAGCAGGCTGAAATTCGGTCCGAACTGGTGGACGGCGGTCTTTTCTCCCCGGCGATAATCCGAACCGTCGATGATGTCGTCATGGATTAGACTGGCCAGGTGGATGGCCTCCACCGCCGTCGCCAGAATGGTGTCATCCTTTCCTTGATATCCAAAGTGGCTGGTTATGAGCAGAAGAATCCCCGGCCTTATCAGCTTCCCCTGCCTGGAAACGGTCTGGCGGGCCATCTTAAGCAGCAGCGGGGAAGTGCGGCCTGGCCACGAACTGAGCGCCCTGTCCACTGAGCGGAGCTTCTGCCTGACGGGAGCGAATATTTCTCTCAGTCCGGGCAGCGGATTCGGACGGGGCAGGGTTGAGTAATCTCTGGCCATGATAAAAATCTGGTTCGCCGCTAAGGCTCTGTCTATCTTAACACCGGCTACCTATTTTTGCAATTTAAACAGGGAGAAAAAATTGGCGGTAGTTGTCTCAGCCAGACTGTCGAGGGAGATTTGGTGGAGGTCGGCCAGACGGCGGGCTGTGGAAACGACAAAAGCCGGTTCGTTTCTCCGATGAACCTGCTTTTCCGGAACCGGGGTCAGGTAGGGTGAATCAGTTTCGACCAGCAGACAGTCCAGCGGCAGTTTCCTGGCTGTATCCCTCAGGTCATCGGCCCGGGGGTAGGTGAGAATTCCGGAGAAGGAAACCAGGAAGCCTCGTTCCACCATTTTCTTGGCCGTGGTCAGCGATTCGGTGTAACAGTGCAGTAGGCCTCGTGAGGGGAAGCCACTGGGGGGTATCAGCTCCAGCAATCTTTTTTCAGCCAGCCGGCTGTGAATGATAACCGGTAGCTTTAGTTCGGCTGCCAATTCCAGCTGAAGCCGGAAAGCTTCGACCTGTTTTTCCGGCGTCGAGAAATTGTAGTGGAAGTCCAGCCCTATCTCGCCCACGGCCACGATTTTTTTCTCGGCGGCCAGCTTTTTTAAGGTTTCCAGGTGGCCAGAATTAAGCTGGCCGGCCTGGTGAGGATGGACACCGGCGGCCAGGAAGATACGGCCG
>JANLGB010000235.1 GCA_024653405.1 Candidatus Saccharicenans sp. | reverse complement strand
TTCAGGAGATACTGTTCCTGGCCTTTATGAATAACCAGCAAGTCGCGGAAAAAGACTGAGAAAAATTTTAGCACTTCGCGAAAGGACGAGAGCGAATCCTTCCTGCCCCGTCCGGCCACCAGGTTGAGGAAATCCTCAGCCCCGACCGACTCCAGCAGCTGCTTGAACATCAACCAGGCCTGGTCGCGTCCGGCGATAAGCTCTTCCCAGGTCACTTCCAGTACAGCTTCCAGGTTCCCCTCAGAAGCAGCCGCCAGCAGCCGGGCCTTTTCCGCTGGCAGTCCTTTTTCCAGCAGGGCTTTTTCCACCTCGGCCTGGCTCAAAGGATTAAACCGCAGCACCTGGCAGCGGGAGCGGATGGTTGGTAGAATCAATTGCAGCTCCTCGGTCACCAGGATGAAATAAGCAAAGTCCCTCGGCTCTTCCAGTGTCTTGAGCAAAGAATTGGCCACCGTCTCGTTCATCCGGTCAGCTTCGTCGATAATGAACACCAGCCGCCCCTGGCTCCAGGGCCTGAGCCTGGCCAGGTAATTTATTTCTTCAACCTGTTCCTTGACGATCTGTTCCCGGTTCTTTTCACGGCGGATGAGCCGGATGTTCGGGTGCTGTCCGCGCTCCGCCCGCAAACAAGAATCGCAGTGGTCGCAGGAATCATCGGTCTGTTCCAGGCAGTTTAAAGCCTTAGCCACAGTCAGGGCGGTTTTCAGCTTGCCGCTTCCGGCCGGCCCGGCCAGCAGCAGGGAATTCGGCAGCCGGCCCTTGCTCAGGGAAAGCCGCAGGATGTGTTTGACCTGCTCGTTTCCCGCAATATCCTTAAAGCTCATCCTTCTATCCTCTCAAGCCCGTATGAGCGCCGCTATGGAGCACCTTACGGAGATAGCGACCGGTATGGGAGTTTTCGACCCGGGCTACTTCCTCCGGCCGACCGGCAGCCACCACTGCCCCACCGGCCTGGCCCCCTTCCGGGCCCAGGTCAATAATGTAGTCACAGTACTTAATAACTTCAAGGTTATGTTCGATGATGATCACCGTGTTGCCCATGTCCACCAGCCTCTCCAGCACCTTCAGCAGCTTGCTGACGTCATCAAAGTGCAGCCCGGTGGTTGGTTCATCCAGGAGGTAAACAGTCCGGCCGGTATCACGCCGGCTGAGTTCCCGGGTGAGCTTTATCCTCTGGGCTTCCCCGCCCGAAAGTTGGGGCGCCGGCTGGCCGAGCCTCAGGTAGCCCAGGCCCACCTGACGCAAAAGATCCAGTTTCCGCCTGAGGGCCGGGTGGGCTTTGAGCAATTCATAGGCTTCATCCACCGTCAGGTCAAGGAAATCAGCAATATTTTTCCCCTTATAGGTCACGGCCAGCGTTTCCTTGTTATACCTGCGGCCGCCACAGCGGTCGCAGGTGACATAAACATCGGGCAGAAAATGCATTTCTATTTTTTTCACTCCCGCTCCCTGGCAATCTTCGCAACGACCACCGGGGACGTTGAAGCTAAAACGCCCGGGAAGGTAACCTTTTCGGCGGGCCTCGGGCGTCATGGCAAAAAGCTCCCGCAGGTGGCCGAAAATCCCGGTATAAGTGGCCGGGTTGGAACGCGGGGTGCGGCCGATGGGTTTCTGGTCGACGGAAACCACCTTGTCTACATTTTCCAAGCCCTGGAGAGAGCGGTGGCGCCCGGGTTGGACTTTAACCCGGTAGAGCTTTTTCAACAGCGCCCGGTACAGGACATCATAAACAAGGGTGCTCTTGCCGGAGCCGGAAACTCCGGTCACCGCCGTCATTACCCCCAGCGGGAAGCTGACATCAATATCCTTCAGATTATGCTCGCTGGCCCCGAGGACCTTCAGCCAGCCCTTCGGCTGCCGGCGGGCAATCGGCACCGGGACCGCTTTTTCTCCGCGTAGATACTGGGCGGTAAGAGAGGAGCTAGATTTCAGGACTTCAGCCAGTGGCCCGTGGGCCACCAGGTAGCCGCCGTTTTCCCCAGCTCCCGGACCAAGGTCAATCAGGTAGTCAGCCGAACGAATGGTCTGCTCGTCATGCTCCACGACGACGATGGAATTGCCGGCATCCCGTAACTGGCGAAGCAACCTAATCAGCTGACCGTTATCCCTCTGGTGCAGTCCGATGGTCGGCTCGTCCAGGACATATAGAATACCGCGGAGCCGGGAACCGACCTGGGCCGCCAGCCTGATCCGCTGGGCTTCTCCCCCGGAGAGAGAGGAGCCGGTCCGGTTGAGGTCCAGATAGGACAGCCCGAGCTCTTTCATCACCTGCAGCCGGCCAGTTATTTCCCTGAGAATTTTTTCGGCCACCTGCCGGCTCTGACCCGGAAAATTCAGATTTGCCAGCCTGGCCAGGAGCTGATCAACATCGAGCGAGGCCATTTCGAAAATGTTCAGGCCATCGATCCTGACTTCCAGACTTTCTTTTTTCAAGCGCTGGCCCTGGCAAACCGGGCATACGTCCCGGGTTAACTCTACCTCTCCCCATTCGTTAAGGATGGTGAGGTAACCCAGGCCATGACAATGGGCGCAGGCCCCGTAAGGACTATTGAAGGAAAAATTCCTGGGCTCTAAAGGCTGAAAGCTGCGGCCGCAGGAGGGACAGGCCAGATGGCGGGAAAAGTAAAGCTCCTGGCCACGGCTGTCAACCACCAGCACTCCCCCGTCAGACAGTTCCAGGCTCCGGCCGACCGCTTCCCGGAAGCGGGGAAAATTGGAGTCGGTTAGCTTCAGCTCGTCAACCAGGATTTCCAGGTTGTGCTTCTTATTTTTATCCAGAGCGATTTTTTCTTCCAGGTTGTGCAGGCGGCCGTCAACCCTGGCTTTGAGGAAGCCCTTTTTTCTGAATTTTTCCAGCAACTGCTGGTACTCACCCTTGCGGCCGCGAACCACCGGGGCCAGAATCAGGAGCACCTGGCCGGCCAGGCGGCTGCTGATCTGCTCCAGGATTTGTTCTTCGCTGGCCGAGCTGACCGGCACCTGGCAGTCCGGACAGTAAAT
>JANLGB010000234.1 GCA_024653405.1 Candidatus Saccharicenans sp. | reverse complement strand
TATGGTATTTGCTGCCTGCTCGACCGGTATAAAGCAGGCCAATGGTTGAGCCCTGGCCGATATCCTGGCGCAGTCAGAATACGCCTCCGTAGATCCTATCGTCAAGAGACAGGCTCATCGAGCCCTGGCTTCCGGGTAGTAAAAGGTTATTTATCTCGTCCTGGGCTGAGAAAAAGCCCAGGGCGGTAGGCCCCATCTTTCCGGTCATCTTGACACCCCAGGCCGGGTCGGCTACCGTCCGGGTAAAGACGGCATTGATGGGCGTCAGGAAGAAATCCGCGCCTTCCAAGAAAAATGGCCTCTTCTCCGGGTAATAGAGGGCAAACCGGCGGTTGATTTCGAGCTGGGCCACGTCGGCTTCGACCTGGCTGAAATCGGGGTTGGCCGTCGCGTTCAGGATGAGGTTGGGAGTTACACCCCACTTGAGCGTCACTCCTGGGTCGACTTTCTGGTTGAGCTTTTCCAGTGAGCCATCGGGGAAGTTGGCTATATCCATGGCGTCAGTGCGGACAGCGGTCAACGTCGGGTTGATTTCGATGTTGCGGCCGGGCGAGATGCCGGCAAACCCGACCAGCTTGTTGAACTGGCAGAGGATGCAGGAGACGCTGCGGGAGCGCTTGTGCGAAGTAATGCGATGACGGACCCCGCGGGGCCAGCTCCTTTCGGCGCTGAATCCCCAGGTCTGGGGAGCCTGGCTGGCCCGGAAACGAAGCTGGTTGAAGGGGATGGCCACCTCGACAGCGTAACCCCAGTCCTCGATGCGACCGGCGGCGTTCCAGATGGCGTCCCAGGAAAAATCCTCGTAGCCCTCAAGCTCCGAGAAATTGGCATCGGCCTGGACGCCCAGCGGGTTTACTCGGAACTGGAAGCCGCGGCGCTCGTCGTTGAAGGAGTCCACCATGAAGCTGACGTGGTCATCCAGGATCAGCTTGTCGGTGTCGTCTCGGTCCATCAGGTGAGCCCGGATCTTGCCGGGCTCGGGGTCGTAACAGCGGAAGGCCACGTAGAGGTTGTTGTGGTCGTAGGTGACCAGGCAATCGGTCTTGACCGGTGGCTCGATATTGTCGCCAGGTGTCCATTCGTAAATAAGGGGGATGACGGCGGCCGATTGCCAGGCCTCCTCGTTTAGCAGGCCGTCTATCTTGATCCTTGAGCCGGCGCGAGAAACCTGGAAGATGGCTGCCCCGGAGGCGGTGGTGTTGGCGGGAGACTGGCTGGTAGCCTGGCGACTTGAATCCCGTCCGGCGGCCAGAAGGTCTCGGGACGAAACGTTGCCGAAGGTAGAAAATAACATGAACACGATAAAGGCGGTCAACGATGGTTTTAAGAGAGATCCTGGTAGTCCAATTCCTGAGCGCATTCTAATCTCCTTGACTCGAGAAGAATTGAGTCGGAACTCCGGTTCGCCCGGCCATTATATGAATGTGCGTTCATATATTCTGTCTTCCGGGCGATACTCCGGGCAGCCGGCTGGCCCGGTTCAGGCGGCCAGGCTCTACCCGGTCAGCCTGGCACATTTACAATCTTAATTTTATACGAATTTATGGGGTAGATAGTTTCTATCCATAAAAATATTTAGAAAAGGAATGCAAATGGGGACACTCTCTCGTGTCTCGACTCTTGTTACCGAAAATCAGTTGTTAGCAGGCTGGCGATTGGAAACGATGTTTTTCTTGCATTTTTCAAATTTTGCCATGCACCTTTTTATATCCTGGTGGCCCTTGTTTTTAAGCTTGCCCTCGCTTTTTTGCCCGATGGCAGGTGCCGCAGATTCCCGGAAAGGTTAAGATTATGATGGGGAAAATGTGGCAAAACGCAAGGTGCGGCCTTCTTTTTCCATGGTTGGCGAGTTTCAGGAAACGGACGGCGGCCTATTCTTTCCGCGGAACAGGAGTGTATCGAAGGGAAAAAAGTATAAAAACAGGATGGGGTAGAGGAAGAGCCTTTGCAGGCCAGCCGAGGACAAAAAGGCGATTATGAAGATCAGCACATGCATCCTGGCCACATTGATATAGGCAAAGCCAACGGACGGCCCCATCTCGGTCTTCTGAAAGGCGGTCCTGTAAGCCTGCAGCCTGGAAAAGGCGCTAGCCAGGATAAAGACCCAGTAGCTTTTTATAGAGGTTGCCACCAGGTTTCTGAAGAAAAGGAATTCGCTGTGAGACCCCGCGGAGCCTTGGGGCAGGAGCGGGAAAAACGTGCTCAGGAACAGGCTGTGGACGAAGTGGAAGCCCAGGAAGTGCACCGTAAAGAAGCCGACCATAAACAGGCCGGCCGGAAGCAGCAGGAAAAAAATGGCGATTTTGCTGCTCTGGACAGGAGTGGAAGCTCCGGCGGTGAGACCACGCTTCCGGTAACTAATTCCAATAGCAGCACTTAGAACAATCAGGCCTAAAAAGACGATGGTGTATATTGAGAAAAACCCGGTAAAGGCCCCGATGATCAGCAGGAAGATAAGAGAGGTGGCAACGCTTCCAGCTTCAAAGGTCGGGAGTGCTTCCTTTGGCTGGGGGGCGGAGAATTTTTTGAGTTGACCGGCCAACATTCCGGCGATGGAAACCAGGATGTAGGAGTAACCGAGGGTCAGGCTGGCAATCCACAGCGACCAGACCAGGTCGGAGGCCGACCAGCGTTCGAGCCGGGCCAGCAAGACCGTGCCCAAAAAGAGTCCCAGGTCCAGCCACCAGTCCTTTTTCGGCATCGGTGATACGGGCTGATTATATCAACTGGAAATCCAGGCACCAAGAAAAAAATCGGGGAAAGAGCCTAGTGAAACCCGTTTCTTGACATTTAAGTTATAAAGAGATGAAAATAAAACAAGAGGGGCAGAATCATGAAAAAGGGCCTTTGTATTGCTCTTATGGGGGTCATGGTCATATCTGGGTTGGTGCTGCTGGGCCAGGCCTTTCTGGCTCAACCGGTCCGGGCTGGCCAGCAGGAACAGCAGGTGCCGAAAGAGCTGCAGGTCAGAACGAAACATGAAGTGACGGTGGCCGTCAAGCTGGTCCAGGTATACGTGACCGATAAGGGTGGCAATC
>JANLGB010000233.1:221-3087 GCA_024653405.1 Candidatus Saccharicenans sp. | reverse complement strand
CACCCCCTTCTCGAACCCCAGGCGCCAGGCCTCTGGCCGCGCCGCCCCCTTACACCCGATGAAGGCCACCACCGCGTCTGAGTTGACCCCGGAGAGGCCGCGCGTGGTGGTCACCCCGGCCGCCAGTACGCCGGCCAGGTAAGCCCCTTCCTCCACCACCAAGCGCGGAGTGGTCAGGCTGCCGTAGACCCGGCCGCGGTTATGAACTTCTATCCTGTCCCGGGCCTGGAGGTCGCCTCTTATTTCCCCGTTAATGATGAGTTGCCCGACCTTGACGTCGGCTTCAACCTTTCCCTTTTCGCCTATTATCAGCATAGCATCAGAATTTATCTTGCCCTGGAAATAGCCTTCGATCCGGAAGGAACCCTTAAAATTCAATTCGCCTTTAAGTTCTGTGCCGTGGTCAATCAACCCGGCCAGGCGGGATTCATCAGTCATTATCTCTCTTCCTTTCTCTTTTTCTTTATCCTTCATTTTTTAACTCCTTTTATCTTATCATAAATCCGGTTGAGGTCCTCCAGGGAAAAATAAAATATCTTGATGGCTCCCTTGTTTCTGTTGCCAGTAATAGCTACCTTGGTTCCGAGAAATCTTATAAGTTCTTCTTCCACCGCTTTCAGGTCGGGGTCAGCCAGAGTTTTCTGAGCCCGCGGTGGCTTTTCCTTAAATCTCTGGACAAGTCTCTCCGTCTCTCTCACCGACAGTTGTTTATCTACCACTATCCTAGCTACCTGGAGCTGCAGCTGCGCTTCTTCCAGGGCCAGCAGGGCCCGGGCCTGTCCCATGGACAATTTTCCTTCCAGGATGAAATTCTTGATTTCTTCCGGCAATTTGAGCAGCCTGAGATAATTGGCCACCGAAGCCCGGTCCTTCCCAACCTTATCGGCAATTTCCTGCTGGGTCAGTCCCAGCTCCGAGCTTAATTGCTGAAAGGCCTGGGCGATTTCCAGCGGGTTCAGGTCTTCCCGATGGATATTCTCGATTAGCTGAATCTCCAGTTGCCTTTCCCGGGCCAGATTCCTGATTATTACTGGAATGGAGCGCAGCCCGGACTTCTGGGCAGCCCGCCAGCGCCTCTCCCCCACCACTATCCGGTAGTGGTCATCCTCTGGTACCACCAGGACCGGCTGGATGATTCCAGTCTCCCTGATGGACCTGGCCAATTCCTCTATAGACTGGTCGTCAAAGATGGTTCTTGGCTGCCGGGGGTTGGGCCGGACCTTTTCGATTTCCACCTCGGCATAACGGTCTTCTTTTAAGATTCCAAATTCTTCGGGAATAAAGGCTCCCAAGCCTTTGCCCAGTGCTTTCTTGGTCATTTCTTCATCAACTCCTCTGCCAGATTCATATAAGCCTCCGCCCCCCTGGATTTTGGATCATAAATAACTACCGGTTTGCCAAAACTGGGGGCTTCAGCCAGTCTTATGCTCCTCGGAATTATGGTGTTGAGAAGCACTCCGCGCAACGAATTTCTTATTTCCTCGGCCACCTGACGGGCCAGGTTAGTTCTCTCGTCAAACATGGTTAAAAGTATGCCTTCTATATAAAGCTGTGGATTAAAATAAGTCCTGACCATGTCCAGGGTGTGAAAAAGGTCGGGGATACCTTCCATGCAGAAGAATTCTGCTTGAACCGGGATAAGGATGGAATCCGCGGCTGACAGGGCATTTATGGTCAGGAAACCGAGAGAAGGGGGGCAATCAATCAGAATAAAATTAAAAAGCTTGCGAACCCCGGCCAGGGCAGTCTTCAGCCTGCTCTCTCGGCCTTCCATCTGGTAAAGTTCAGCCTCGGCCCCGCTCAGTTCGGGCGAACAGGCACAAAGGAAAAGATTTTCCAGCTCGGTGGGCGAAAGGCATTGCATGACATCCTGGCCGTTCAGCAGGGCCTGGTAGATACCTTTCCCCTTTTCTTTGGGCCGGCCTAAACCAACTGTGGCCATCCCCTGGGTATCCAGGTCAATAATCAGCACCCGCAGGCTTTTTAAGGCCAGGGCAGCCCCCAGGTTGATGGCGGTGGTGGTTTTCCCAACGCCGCCTTTCTGGTTGGCAACGGCAATAATCTTATTCATCTGGCTTATTCATCCGGTTCACATGTTCCACGTGGAACATCAATCCCGAGGTTCTTCTTTCTGATAACCTCAACATATAGGTAAATATTATAAACAGCCGCCGGCGTAATTCCAGCTATTTTTTTAACCTGCCCCATATTTTCGGGTCTGTTCTTTTCCAGTTTTTCCACCTGTTCCCTGGTCAGTCCGGGCACTTCACGGAAATTTATACCCGGAGGGATGGGGAAACTATCCAGTTTCATTATCCTGGTTATTTCTTTCTCCTGTTTCTTCAGATAGCCCTCATACTTAACTTCAGACTCTATGCTTCTAATCTCTTCCCGGCTGAGCCCAGGGAGCACTTCAATTTTTTCGGCCACCATTTCCCAGTTTATTCCAGGTTTTCTTAAATAATTGACGGCCGGAACTGGCTCTCCTTTCTCATCCTGTATTTTTTTCTGACGCAATAGCTCTATAGCCTGTTTGATTCTTTCCTGTTTTTCCAGGAATTTTTGGTATTCTTCTTCGCTTATCAGGCCGAGTTTGAAGCCATATGGCAATAGCCTCCGGTCAGCGTTATCTATCCTTAAATTGAGTCGATATTCGGCCCGGGAGGTGAAAAGACGATATGGTTCATCTACCCCGAAAGATATCAAGTCGTCAATCAAAACCCCGATATAAGCCTCGTGTCTTCCCAGAATGAAAGGTTCCTGTCCTCTCAGGTTCAGGACCGCATTTATGCCAGCCATCAGCCCCTGAGCTGCAGCTTCTTCATAGCCCGAGGTTCCGTTTATCTGGCCGGCCAGATAAACGGAA
>JANLGB010000233.1:0-211 GCA_024653405.1 Candidatus Saccharicenans sp. | reverse complement strand
ATAGAGATTTTTTATTCTCTTGGTCTCCAGGGTGGGCCTGAGCTCGGTAGGGGAGACGGCATCATATTCTATTCCATAAGCCGGTCGCAATATCTTAGCCTGGTCCAGTCCGGGGATGCTCTGCAAAATTTCTTTCTGAACTTCGTAGGGCAGGCTAGAAGATAATCCGTTGACATATATTTCCGTGGTGTCCAGTCCTTCGGGCTCTAAA
>JANLGB010000232.1 GCA_024653405.1 Candidatus Saccharicenans sp. | reverse complement strand
GGTCAAAAACAGGGTGGCCCGGACCAGCGTGGTGATCAGAATTACTTTTTTCATGTTCTTTCTCCTTTTGTTTTCACAGTTTATTCAATCCAGATTTCGATGATGTTGCCATCTTCTTCAATCCGGACAAGTTTTTCCTTGGCTTTAGCCAGGTCGGAAATAATCCGATTGAGGTCGTAGCCTTTTTCTTTCATCCTGGCTTTTTCTTCCTCCGGAATGGCTTGAATGGCCAGGTCGGCCAGGGCCAGAGGGAGATTTATGGAAATGGAAGGGGTTTTCTTGCCCCTTTCGTAGACCCTGAGCCTTAAGAGCTTCAAGCCGCTCCGGTCTGACTTGTCGGGGACATCTTTCAAGGCTTGGGGAGAAATTCGGAGGACGGCAATTCTAGCCCGGTCCACCAGTTCCTGGTCTCGCTCGGTCTCCAGCAGTTTCAGCAGAACCGGCAGGGCTTTGGCAGCCAGGCTCTTATCCTGGAGGTAGCTCATCTTCAGGGCTGCATAATAGCGGATGACTTTGGAAGGACTGGCCAGTTTCTCCTGAAGAACCCGGCCGAAATCCTTCTGGCCCCGGTTATAGAGCTTGAAGGCCAGGTCGACAATGGCAATCTCGGCTTCTTCCACCAGTCCCTGAACCCGGTCCGGCCGCTGCAAAAAGGCTTCCAGGGATTTCAGGGCTTCTTTTTCTTTGCCATCCTGCTCGGCCTGGCACTTGCCGAGATAAAAGAGCGCCTGGGAATAATAGTTGCTGCCGGGATAATCCCTGATAAAGGTGGCCAGCTTCTTTTCGGCCTCCGACCAATTCTTGTCGAAAATCAGCACCTTGGCTTCCTGCAGGAGTTTTTCATCCGGTCGGTCCGTGGTTTGGGCAGACAGGGACAGCCAGGAACCGACAGCCATAATGATTAAAAACAGAATGATTGCTCTCTTCTTCACTTCAGACCTCACTTTGCTGGAGTTCCTTTTTGACCAGGTTGATCTTGAGCAGGAGTTGCTTGTCCTCGATCATCTGCCGCACCCGCTCCAGCTCGGCCGCCGATAATTCCGGGCTGAGTTGGCTGAGTTCCAGGAAGAGCAGTTCTATCTGGTCGCAGATGGCCCGGGCTTTCATCAGGCGCAGGTCATCCAGCTGGTTGTTCAGGTATTTTTTTTCGGTCAGCAGCTGCCGGATTCTTTCTTGCTGGAGGAGGCCGGACGCCGGAGCCGACCCGGTTTGCAGAATATCCAGCAGCAGATACTGACTCCTCTCAAGATAATCTATGGTCTCTTTTCTGGCCAGGGCCAGGTCCACCCGCTCGACCAGGTCAGCCGGCATAGAAATTCCGGTTTCCTGATGGGCGGTCAGTCGGCCCGGCTCCTTCGGCTTAAAGACCAGGAAAGTCAGAGCCCCGCCCAGAAGCAAACCCAGAAACAGGCCGGCGGCCAGTGGCTGCCACTTCCAGACTCGCCAGTCGGCGCTGGCGGTTGCGGCCGCCGGGCGTTCTTCCTTTTCCGGAAGGCGACTGGCTATAACGGCCGGCAGGGTCTCCCAGTCAATAGTAGCCATGACCTGCTTCAATTCTTTTTTGAAATCATCAGCCATGGCCAGCAATCGCTGTTGCTGTTCCACCTCTTCCTGACAGGCGGGACAATCCTGGAGATGCCGGGACATGACCTCCATCCTTTCCGGATTCAGCTGGCGGCTGATGAAAGCTGGCCAATCTTTTTTATATTGCCTGCACTTTTTCATCTGCCACCTCCCAGCTGAGGCGCCAGAATCTTTCGCAGATTCTGGATAGCCTTGAAGTGGAGAGACTTAACCGTGCCTTGGGCGATTCCCAGACGCCTGGCGATTTCTCCGTATTTCAGGTCATCAAAATGATGCAGGATGAAAACCAGGCGCTGTTTTTCCGGCAGAGCCCCAACCGCTTTCTGAATCATTTCTCCTGACTGAAAACAGGATGGGTCGGCTTCGGCTGAAGCCAGGTCGGCCCGGTCGAGGTCCAAATTGTCCAGACTTTCTTTCTTCCTGCTTTTCATCCGCCTCAAAAAATCCAGGCTCAGGTTACGGGCTATTTTCATCAACCAGGCCTGGAAGTTCTCGCCGGCCCGGTAGCTGTGAATTTTCTCGTAAAGTCGCAAGAAGACCTCCTGCACCAGGTCCAGGGCATCTTCCCGGTTCCTGACCAGGGAATAGGCCAGGACAAAAACTTTTTGTTGATAACAGGCTACCAGTTTCATGAAAGCTTCCCTGTCTCCTTGCTTAACCCGTTCGACCAGGAATTCCACCGGGGCTTCATCAGTCCGGCCATTTTTCTGTTCCATCCTGTAACTCTATCCCCGAGTTCGAACCTTTTTCCATAGTATACCTTTATTCCAGCCATAAAAGCACTTTTTCTCGGTCGGTCCAGACCTCAGCCACCAGGCCTCTGGGCATCTCCGCCAGAGCCTGGCGGAAGGCTCGGGCCTCAAATTCAAAGTCCAGGTCCCGGTCAGAATCCCGGGGGTCGAAGGCCTCCTGGAATCCTTTCTTGACCAACCACAGCGGCAGTGAAATCCGGACCAGCTGCCCCTCCTCGGGGTCATAGACCAGCATTTTCAGGCGGTGTGGCCTCGAGGAAGAACAATTGGCCGTTAACCTGAGGACTCTCTCCCTGGCCCTGGTCAGGGCCGCCTCTCCCCGCCCGGAGTCTTTTTCCACCGCCACCACCAGGCAGGAAGATAGGGCGAGTAGAATCAGGATGATAACTGACAGGATTTTTGATCTAACCGGCATCGTCTTCTCCTCATATCTGGTCCACACCAGAAATTACGGAGGAGAAGAGCTAGAGGTTTACCGGCCAGAAGATTTTAATTATGACCCGGCACAGAGCGGTACTCTGGGCAACAAGGGGTGGGAAAACGGACTGAATGAGCCCGGGTGTTTATCAGAACTTACGGAAGCTCTTTCTCTGTTGCGGCCCGGAACCGAACCGACGATCGCCGCCGGTTCTCTTTTCGCCTTTCGGCCTGGCGTCGTTGACGATTATTTTGCGGCCGTCGAACTCGGTTCCATTCAGCTTGTCCTTAGCTTCCTGGGCGCCTTCTTCAGTTGACATTTCCACAAAGCCAAAGCCCCGAC
>JANLGB010000231.1 GCA_024653405.1 Candidatus Saccharicenans sp. | reverse complement strand
ATGAGTTCGAAGGTGAGGGAATTGTCCTCCAGCCCCCCGGCCACAGCCTCGGCTATGGTGGCTTTCTCAGGAAAAGCATTATCTATCCTTCCCAGGGCCAGAGAATGTTTGATAAAGGCTGAGTTTTCTGGTTCGATCCCGGTAATCCTGACGGCCGGATTTTTTTCTTTCAGGTAGCAGGCTATCCCGGCCACCAGCCCTCCCCCGCCCACCGGCACCACCACCTCATCCACCTCGGACCAATCGTCCCAGATCTCCAGGCCGCAAGTCCCCTGGCCGGCAATCACTTCCTCATCATTGTAAGGTGAAACGAAGACCCGGCCGCCAGACCGGGCTTCTTCCCGGGCCAGCTTTTCAGCCTGCTCGCAGGGCCCGTCCACCTGGTTGAGCTTAACCCCGTATTCCTCCAGATATTCTTTCTTGACCGGAGAAATGGTCCGGGGGACATAGAGTTCCAGGCGGAGTTTTTCCAAGCTACAGACATGGGCGGTGGCCAGGCCATGATTACCGGTGGAGGCCGCCACCACGCCGTTCTGTTGGCAGGACGCCAGATTGGCCAGAATCTTGTTGCTGGCCCCACGAATCTTAAAGGAACCGGTAGGCTGGGTATTTTCCCACTTCAGATAGACTTTTGAATGAAGCCGGGCCGAAAGTTCCAGCGATTCCGACATTGGTGTTTTTAGGGCATAGCCCCTGATTCTGGCCTCGGCCTCTTCAATTTTTCGGGCGAGCAGCACCTTCATCAGACCCAACAGCCTTTCTGTCTTTATTTTACTTATAACATAAATTTGACTTAAGTTTAATCTTAAATTATTGTGGTAGCCTGGAAATCACAAAGCACCCGGCAATTTAGCCCTCGACCATGAAAGCCAGACCAGAAGCCACCAGAACCGGCCGCCAGGCCGAAAGCTGGCGCGGTTATATTCAGGTCTATACCGGCGAGGGCAAGGGAAAAACTACAGCGGCTTTGGGGCTGGCTCTGCGGGCCGCCGGTCATGGTTTCAGAACCTACATCGGGCAGTTCCTTAAAGGTCAGCCGAGCGGGGAAATCCTGGCCGCCAGGAAGCTCTCCACCCTGATT
Source organism: Candidatus Saccharicenans sp. (assembly GCA_024653405.1). GTDB lineage: Bacteria > Acidobacteriota > Aminicenantia > Aminicenantales > Saccharicenantaceae > Saccharicenans. The sequence continues at coordinate 2,041 of JANLGB010000231.1, read as the reverse complement.
ACCGTGGAACAGTTCGGCCGGAAAAAATTCCTGAAGGTAACAGCAGATTTTGAGGAAGAAGATTACCGGCTGGCCGAAGCCGGCCTTAAAAAGTGCCTGAAAGCCATGCTCAGTCGTCAATATCGGATCGTAGTGCTGGATGAAATCAACGTGGCCCTCAATCTTGGTTTGCTTAAAGAGAAGCAGGTCCTGGAATTTCTGGACAGGAAGCCAGAAGAGGTCGAGGTTATCTTGACCGGGCGCTACGCTCCCGAGTCCATCCTGGCCCGGGCCGACCTGGTCACCGAAATGGTCTGCCGGAAGCATTATTATGATAGTGGTGTCAGGGCCAGGAAAGGGATTGAAAAATAAATTCAGTTCGCCAAGCCCCGGCCCCGATTGGATTGCTTTTCAGCAGCCAGGTGATTTCTGGATCGCTTCAACTGCTGGGTACAGCATCGCTCCGGCTTCCAGCTCTGGTGACAACGGCCCACCCGGCGTTTTGATTTTCCTGTTTTATTAACTAATCTTTTCGGCTACTATATTAAATGATTGCTTTAAGTTGAATTCAGGTCTATGAGCACAGGATCATAATGAACCTGCCCCGAGAACGGTTCCAACAATTAGTGGAAGAAGCCATGCGTAACATACCGAAGAGGTATCTCCGGCAGATAAAGAACGTGGCCGTGTTGGTGGAGGATTACCCGCCGCCGGGGCCACCGCTGCTGGGGCTCTACCACGGTGTTCCGCTCCGGCACCGCGGTTCTTATTACGGAAATGTTCCGCCGGATGTCATCGTACTGTATAAAATTCCAATCGAGAGCCTCTGCCAGACCGAAGACCAGGTCCGGGAGAAAATAGAAGAGGTCCTGCTGCACGAGATAGGCCATTATTTCGGGATGGATGAAAAGAGGCTAAGAGAAATTGAAGCCCACAGAATGACCAGGAAAAGAGGGTCTTAAATTTCCAGCCAGAAAGGAAAGGCTCAAGACCGCAATAGAAAATTAACAGCAAGAATGGAGGAATAAAGCCATGGAAAAAAGATTTAGGGGAATCTTCGCCGCTCTGACCACACCCTTTGTTAACCGGCAGATAGCTCCGGATAAATTGAGGGATAATATTGAAAAATTTAACCGAACCGGTTTGGCTGGCTACATCATCATGGGTTCTACCGGGGAAGCACCTTTTGTGGATGATGAGGAAGGAGAAATCCTGGTAAGGGAGGCCAGAAAAACCGCCAGCCCTGACAAGCTGGTCATTGCCGGTACCGGACGAGATTCAGCCGAATGGACCATCAAATTAACCAACCGTTTGGCTGAGGCTGGCGCGCAGGCGGCTCTGATTAAACCACCCCATTATTATAAGAGCCGTATGAATTATGAAGCTCTCAAGGCTTATTATTCGGAAGTGGCGGACCGGGTAAAGATTCCTATTATTATGTACAACATTCCTCAAAACACCCAGGTCTGGCTACCGCTGGAGTTGGTGGTTGAGTTAGCAAAACATCCGAATATTATTGGTCTCAAGGAAAGCGGCGGCAGCTTGGCTTATCTCAGCGAGGTGGTGAGCAAGGTGCCGGCTGATTTCCATTAGTTCACTGGCTCGGCCAGTATCCTTTATTCTGCTCTTGACATGGGAGCCTGCGGGGCTATTCTGGCTTTGGCCAACGTGACTCCTGAGCACTGCGTCAAACTTTATGAGCTTTTCCTGGCTGGGAAAAAAGACGAAGCTAAATCTCTTCAGTATAAATTAATCCCGCTCAACCGGGCGCTGACTGAAACCTACGGCATCCCAGCCATAAAATATGCTCTTGACCGCCTGGGTTTCTACGGCGGCCCCTGCCGTACTCCGCTCCTGGACTTGGGGGATAAGGCTAAAACCGAAATTGACAATTATTTAAAAGAACTGAACCTTCTGAAATAGGCATTCTGGCTTGCAGAAATATTTTAAGCCTAACGGAATAATAGAATTGACATTTATTTAAATTCTATAAAGACAAATCTCTTATTTTTCTTCGTGAGTGTACAAAATAGTTCGCAATTTGATTTAGGAGAGCGAGCCA
>JANLGB010000230.1:983-3154 GCA_024653405.1 Candidatus Saccharicenans sp. | reverse complement strand
CTTAATCCGGTCCCTGACGTCCTTCAGGAATTGTTGCTTGCAATTTTCTTTCTCCTTTTCGCCCTGGGCTTCCAGGTAATGTAGGTAATTATCCAGGGGGAATTTGACATCCATGTTAATCTTCCGGTCTTGGGGCAGGAAAAAGGTATAATCTGGTCGCTCCCGACCGGCTTCCATCACCTGTTGCTTGACGTAGTTGATTCCTTCCACCAGGCCCATCAAGCGCAGGATATCCTCGGCCATTCTTTCTCCCCACTGACCGCGGCTCCTGGTGCTGGCCAGGGCCTGCCGCAGCTGGTTGGTGGTTTCCTGAAGCCGGCTAGTCTGCTCCAGGGCCAGGCTGAGCTGCTTTTCCAGCTGGCCGAACTTGACAGCCCGGTCTTTCTCAAACTCGGTGATCAGCTCCTGGACTTTGGCTAAATCGGTCTTCATCCCTTCCAGAGTCTGGTCAATCAATTTTTTCTTGCCCTCCAGTTCCAGTTCGCCAGTCCTGGTCTGTTTGCTCAGAACCTCGTTGGCTACCTTGAGAAATTCTTCGGTATTTCGTTTCAGGGCATCCATCGACAGGGAACCAAAGGCCTCTTTGACCCGGCCCAGCAACAGTTCCAGCTCCTGCATTTTCTGCTGCTGGGTCTGGTTGACCAGCTCCTGGGCCAGTTCCCGGGCCCGGTGTTTCTGCAAATAATTAACCAGGACAACCAGTGAAGCTCCAAAGATAGCTCCCAGGGCAAAAGCGATTATAAATTCCATTAAGTCTCTCCTTCCTCGTTCCTGTTCAAAGCAACAAGTTTATTGTCAGAAACGGGACGAGCGCTCTTTCAGGGCTCAGTGTCATCAGGACCGGAGCCTCCCCCCTCCCCGGCCTGTTGCTGCTCCGCTTCTTCCACCGCCCGGTCCACCTCTTCCTCGAAATCGGGCCCGAGCTCCTCACCCACTTCCCGGCCCAATTTTTTCATCCAGCGGGCGATACTTTTAGGGTCTTTTTCATCCAGGTCGCCCAGGCGGGAGGGGTCGGCCAGGCTCTCCAGACGGCTTTCCTCAGACCTCAGGACCCCAACCCGCGAAATCAGCCTGACCAGCCTGGGGCTGCCGCAATGCTGGCAGCGTCTTTCAAACTGAGATCTTACCGAAAGGACAAGAAAGGAAGATTTTCGCCGGCATTCCTGACAGCGAAATTCATAGATCGGCATAGCCTTTCCTCCCTTTCTTTATGCTTCCAGCATAATTTACAGAAAAAACCGGACTGGAGCAACCACCCCCACCCCAGATTCGGCCCGGACTGGCCAGACCTAATTTCTTTAACTCGTCCTTAACTGGCAGAAAATTCAGGTTTTGGCCCGATGTCCATTGCTTTTCTGGCTGAATTATTTTTTTTCTCCCTTGACCAAAATCCGGCCTGGCCGGTGAATCGGGGCTTCAAGTCCGAGGTCAAAGGCAACGAAACCGTCACCGGCCGAGCTGGTCTGCCTGTAAATCGTAAAATTACCGCCAGAAGCTTATTCCCATCTAAATCGTCGGGTTCTAGTTTTTGGTCAAGTTGGCTCCTTTAAGTTATTTAACCTGAAAGAATCATCACCTTCTCTTTCAGCCTACTTTCATCTTAAAATAACTTTGAAACCGCCTCCTGTCAATGATTGAGGCTTGAGAAAGTTCTTGCCTTAAAATTATTCTATATCATAAAATTTTAACCTCTGAGATTTTGATTCACTTCATATCACGTTCTGTAAGATTGCTGAACCTAACCGAAAGGTGAAGACCGGGATGAAATTTAGACTATCCACCTTAACCACCCTTCTCGTTCTTATGATTATTTTGAGTTCACCCCTGGCCGCCCAGGATTTTCTTAAAGGCCGGGTGTTGAGCTCAACCGGGCTTCCAGTTAGCGGGGCCCGTATAAGCCTGTTGAACCGGGAGCTCTCAGCCCGGAGCGATGACCAGGGATATTTCAGCCTGGAAGTCCCGGCTGGAGAAAGAAGGCTCAAAGTACGTGTGCAGCATCCCGATTATTTTGAGCAGGACTTCTTGATCAGCCGACCCCTCAGTTCCGAAACAGTGAACTTCATTCTAACTCCGTTTGTTCCACAAAAAGAAGAACTGGTGGTAACGGCCACCAGGTTTCCCGAACCCATGGTCTCGCTTCCCGCCGCCAGCTCGGTCGTCAGCCCGGTGAC
>JANLGB010000230.1:0-973 GCA_024653405.1 Candidatus Saccharicenans sp. | reverse complement strand
CCTCTTTCTTAAATCCTGAAGACCTGGACCGGATTGAAGTGCTGCGCAGTCCTTCTTCAGTCTATTACGGCTCGGACGCCATCGGCGGGGTTATTAACTTCATGACTTACACCCCACCGGCCGAAGACCATTTCCGGGTTAAAGGTATGCTCAAGTATGGAACGGTTAATGAGGAGCGGGAGGTCAACCTGGCTTTCTCCGGAGCCAGGCATGGCCTGGCCTATTACTTCTCCCTGAGGAATGATGAAGCCGGGAATTACCACAGCCCGTCGGGTGAAATCCCCCTATCCTATTTCACCCAGTCCAGCCTCTTCGGCAAGGTGGTTAAGTATTCAGAAAAAAGAGAAATCAGCGCCAGCTTCTTGATGGGTCGGGGAACCAACATCGGCAAACCGGCCAGCAACAGCGACTCCCGTCCCACCTGGTATCCGCGGGAGAACCAGAACCTGTTTCAGTTGGCCTGGAAAGAAAAATCTTTAGGTCCCAAGGCCCAGCTCAACTTTCATTTCTACCTGAATCCTTATTTCCTGGAAACCCGGGCTGACCGCATCCAGAACCTGGTAAAGAGACAGGAAAGCTTTGCCCGGACAGAGAGCACCGATTTCGGCCTGCAATTAGCCCTGGAATACCAGCTACGTCCCGAATTCAGGCTTAATGCCGGGACCGACCTTTACGGCCGGACTAAAGCCCAGGCTTACAACCAGTATGTGAACTTTGACAGCGCCGGCAACCTTACAGAAATAATAGATGAATACCCCTATACCGCTGGCCGGAGAACCGACTCCGGACTTTTTCTGACGCTGGACTACTCCGGCCTGCCCGGATTGGACCTGGTCGGTGGACTGAGGCTCGACTTTCTGAAATCCAGGGCAGAAACGGGTGGAGAAACCCTGTCTACCAGCCAGGAGACACTGACCGGTTTTGTGGCCGCTTCTTACCAGCTCTTCCGCCGGGTATCCCTGTTTGCCAATTT
>JANLGB010000022.1:7876-17408 GCA_024653405.1 Candidatus Saccharicenans sp. | reverse complement strand
AATATAGAGACATTTTTGCCGGTTGTCAAGGGGGGCTAAAAAATTTTTTAAATTTTTTCAGGTTAACTTTTATTGACGCTAATATACAGAATTTCAATAGCTTAGTCAACATCTGTTTACACCCGAAAATGAGGAACCTCGGTTTCAAGGCAGCAGAGCCCAGTCTGCAACCGGCACAGAAGCTGCATCGAAGAGAGAGCCACCGGAGATGGAAAATCGGCCGGTAGAAAGGCCCGGAGAGGCCAGAGCCAAAGCTTTCAGGCCAGAAGCGGCCCAGGTAAGAGGTTAAGATGCAGAACAAGAAATGGACCGGTGGAGGAGAAAGAGAGCAGGAAAATGATAGCCTGGCAGACGGAGAGGACAGCCCGTAGGGGCAACTGGGCTGGTGGTGAATAGTTAGGTCTCAAAGCGGGTATAAAGCTCGGGCCTGTCAGTCAGGTTTTATTTTAGGAAAGGCTTTAAGAAAACAGGGGAGGCTGAAAATGATGGACATCAACTATCAGGAGCTGAACCGGGGAGTCAGAGGATTGAACCCAAGATTAGGGCAAAATAAAAACAAGGAGGATACTTCCCGGAAAGAATATCAAGAGATGCGGCTCCGAGCCTCATTCCCAATCAGCACTGATAGCTACCGGGCTCAGGGCCCCCGAAAACTGGCCCCGCTATCTCCATCTGTATCCTTTTCTTTAGTGGCTGGCCGCCGCCGGATCAGCATCGTGGTAGCAGACCGGTTGAAGGATAAGATCACCACCAACACTGATAGGCTCGAGGCCGGCCAATGGCTGGTTCGCGGATTTTCTCTTATTGAAACACTGATAGCTATGGCTATTGTCTTTTTCCTGCTGGTCGGCCTGGCCCAGATGTTCTGTTATTCATTATTATTAAAGCAGAAAGCCGATCTGCACCAGGCTTCGGTCGACCTGATTTCCCGAAAGATCGAGTTGCTGAAAGGCCTGGAACCGGAAAACGAGGCTCTCTGGCCTGGTGTTCACCAAGAAACCATCCAGGACAGCAACTCCGGACGCCTGTTTCTCTTGACCTGGGAAGTGAGCGAAACCCAGGATAAGTTGAAAAAGATCCAGGTTAGCCTGTATCCGCTCCCCTTCGGCAGCCGTCCCCCGGTGAGAGCCTGCTGGCTGCGGTCGGAATTGCTCGGTTTCTAAAAAAAGGAGGTAGGATGAAGCAATATATGAACAAACATTCATATATTATATATACAGCCGGACGGCCAGGACTGGGGCAACTCCGGTCACAAGAGGGCACCTCGGCCGGTGGCCAGAGCAGCCGCAAAGGCCAGGACCACAGCCTGACCCAATTTGATGTGATGGGCGGCCTGCTCTCAAGCCGTATGGTGCGCCAGGCGGATCAAACCTGTCCATCCAGGCTGCGGTCCTTTGCCGCCAGCCATTTGATCAGGTCAAGAAAACTCGAAGCTGCTCCTGCCGATGGGCAGGTCGCTCAGGGCCAGTCTCCAGGATTTACCCTGCTGGAATGTCTGATTAGCCTGGGCCTCAGCCTGCTGATTCTGATTTCAGCCCTGGAAATTTCCACCCAGGCCCGGCGAGTTTTTTTCCGGTTGAAAGAAACCCAGGAATCGAGCCTGGCCGCGGCCGTGGCTCTGGAGAAAATCAGGCAAGACCTGGAGACGGCCGGAGCCGGAATCCCGTCCTGGCCGGGCCCTGGCAACTTCTCACCTCTGCTGGCCAGCGCCGAGCGGCTGATTATTTTTTCGGCCGAGGTCAAAACAGTTCTTCTGGCGGATGCCGAAGCCGGGCAGGATTTTTTGTTGATTGAGCTAATACCCGGGCTAGCCTCAAAATTGCGAAAGGGCCGGGCCCTTTTCCTGGCTGATGGCGTCTTGGACCAGCTAACCTATGTGGCGGCCGTTTCTGGAAACCGCCTGTCAATTTCCCCGGCCCTGTCTTTTTCCTTCGCCGCCGACCGCAGTCAGTTACTGCTTCTTGAAAAAATTGAAATATATCCGGACCACCAGCAAAAAATTCTCAGGAGAAGGATCAACGACACCTCGGGCCAACCCCTGATAGAGGACGTTATTTCTTTCGGCGTCGGCTACACGCCATCAGAAAATCTGGCCGTGGTCAAGCTGACTACGGCCTGCGGGGAGAAAAGCCATGATTACGAACTGGTGCTCTATCCGAAAAACCTTGGCAAGAGTTAAAGCTGAAACCTCAACCTGGAAAGGGCAGCTATGGCGACTGAAAGAGCCACGGCCAGAGTGGACTCGCTCACTGGCAGTTGGGACAAAGCAATTTTCTGGCCGCCCGAAAAAAAGTAAGTGCATTTCAGATAATATTTTAATTCTCCAATCGCCCCCCGGCTCAGCTCTCATGATTTGCCTGCTGTTGATGGCTGTTTTCATGACCCTGGGAATGGGGCTGCTCATCAATTCCAGACTTTATCTACAAACCCATGGTTTCAGGAAGCTCAGCCGCCTTAGTTCTTACGCGGCCGAGAACGGCCTCAAAGAAGCCTGGAGTCGGATGCAGACTCGGGCCCAAGAAGCATTCTACGAACCCGAAATAAATGAAGAGACCTTTCAAACGATAAAGAAAGCTCCAGAAACCAACCTTCTGGCAGTGCTCCAGCCGCTCCTCAGAGCAGCCTTATTTAAATCGCAGGACGAATTATCCGGCCTGGCCTGGGAAGCCTCGGCCTCGGCCGACCTGGACGAACTCTATTCCGACGAGCGTTACCTGAAAGCAACCTTCGGGTTTAATATAGAGGCCACCGGCCAGGTGCAGGGGCCAGGCGGGTCAAGGTCAGAGCAGATTAAAGCCGAGCTGGTCTTACTCGCCGGGCACCTGCCCCTGAACCAGGTGCCGGTCGCGGTGGGAAAAGAGGGGCTCGAACCAACCTCCGCAGCCAGAATAAAAACCAGGCCGCTCCTACCCGAAAACCTGTCCTTACCTCAGGTTAAAACAGTATCGGGCTCGTTCATTCCCGGGGAAGCTCTGCCTCTTCTGGCCCATGGCCTTAAAATCCTCAAACCAGCATCTCTTCCCAACTGGCTTTTGCGCCAGGCCCTGGGACTGGAGCCCGGGCCTGAAGCTGTCCCTGAGGGAGTCTATCTGGTCCAGGACAGCCTCGGTCCAGGTGGAATTTACGTCCAGGGCGACCTGGACCTGTTGTTGCTGGGAATCGAGAGCGGCTTTCAAGTCATCCAGTTTCACCAAAAAGAATCCCGCTGGTTGATGCGCTTCAATCCAACCACCTCCAGAGCCAGTTTTATCTCCCCTTCAGATAATCAGGAATTTAAGGAATTGCCGATCCCGCTGATTATGGTCAACGGGAAGGTGCTGTCGCTTACTTCGGGCTGTCCCGGAAGAGACGGCTTCCTGGAAGAATCGAAAGAGGCCGGGTACCCGGCTTTTCTGAGCGGAGTAAAAATAACCATAGTTTGCTCCGGACGGCTGGCTGTCACCTCAAACTTGTATTCCGAGGGGCTGGAATGGAAAGAAGGATTGCCCTACCTGAAAAGCCGGCAATCGCAACTCATAATCTGGTCAACTGGCCAGGATTTCCAGACGGGCGAACTGACCGACGGGGGCATCAGCCTCTTCAGCAGCTCTGATGAAAAAAGAATAATTGAAGCTAGCCTGATCGCCGGCGGACGGGGGCTGAAGACCGATTTGTCGGGCGAAAAACTGGAATTGATCGGTTCTTTGGCCGCCACCGCCCTGGACCTGGGCCGGACCGAACTCCATATCTTCACCCTGCCGGCGACCGGACCTCCGTCACCTTCGGAGCCAGACCTCCAGGTTTATTCTGAAACACCCCTGCTTCACCTGAGCCACTTCAGAATCCTTGAATGGAGGTCAACCAAATGAACCGGAAGAAACGACCTGGTTTTTCTCAGTTGGAAACAACCGTCATTCTATCGATCGTGGCCATGCTGGTGCTCATCGGCTCTTCCTTCAGCCTTAACCACAAAAAGCACCAGCTGGAAGTGGCCGTCAGGAAGGTCCATTCCAGCCTTTGCCTGGCCCGGTTCCGCTCGGTCCAGCGCCAGCTTCCGGTCAGGGTCAGCATTAACCAGTTGGCCTGCGAGCTGGCCGAGTATGACAGCCAGAAAGCCACCTGGCTGCTTAGGAGCCGGGACCTGCTGGAAGGGGTGGAGGTGTCGGCCAATAACTCACCCGTTTTTTATCCCCAGGGGACTGTCTCCAGCCTGGCTACGATCAACATCTGGAACGAGAAAGGGTCTTACCAACTCACGGTGGCCATAACGGGCAGAATTAAAATTACCAGGCTGAAGTGAAGATGATTCGGTCCGGAACAGACTGGCATCACCCGACAGCAATGATCAAAAATGGCTTTTCTTCATTTATTTTTATTTATCTTTCCCATTACGCTCTTTTAATTTATTTTCTATCGGGCAGCAACTTTTCCTTTTCTATGGCCAGCCTTCTGTTTCTGTTTTTTCATATTTGTTCTTCATATTAGATACCTATTTGTTCGTTGCGATTATTTCTCTTGGTCGCCGCCCCGTTTTCCCTGCCAACCTAAAGGCTTTCTATTTTTTATTGCCTTCACTTTTTTAATGTCTTATAAATATACCTTCACTCAACATTCGATGACAAAAAAGAAGGAGGACAACGTGAAAAGAACCAAATCATCGTTTCTCACCCTGGTCCTGGCAGCCATATTGATTCTGTCTTCAGTTTCATTTCAACTTTCTGCCCAGGAACCATACCGTCTCCCGCCCAAGGAAATCGTCGATATCCTGGACGCCCCTCCCCTGCCCCTGGTCAGCCTTGACCCTTCCCGCCAGACCATGCTGCTCAGCTATTATCAGGCGATGCCGTCCATCGAGGAATTGAGCCGGCCTTTTTACCGCCTGGCCGGCATAAGAATCACCCCGCACGACAACAGCCGGCAGACCATGCGATTCTTCACCAAGTTCGTCCTGAAAGACATAAAGAGCGGCCGGGAAATAGCAGTTGACCTGCCCGAAGAACCAAGATACAGCCAGCCCAAATGGTCGCCCGATGGAAAATACCTGGCTTTCCTTAAACACCTGGACAACGGTCTGGAGTTATGGCTGGCCGAAGCTGCCAGCGGAAAAACCCGGAAACTTTTCGGCCCAGACCTGAATGCCGTGCTTTCTGATGGATTCACCTGGATGCCGGACAGCCGGAGCATATTGCTCACGGCCAGCGCTGAAGGCCGTGGTCCCGAACCCAGAGCGCCACGCGTTCCCGTCGGGCCGAATATTCAGGAAACCTCAGGGAAATTTGCCCAGGTGGCCACCTTCCAGGACCTGTTGCGCACCCCCTACGATGAAAAACTCTTTGAATATTATGCCACCGTCCAGGTTTACCGGCTCGACCTGGCTTCAAACCAGCTGAAAAAAATCGGGCCGCCGGGAATTTATCAATATGTCAATCCTTCACCAGATGGTAAATTCCTACTGCTGAAGAAAATCAAGCGGCCTTTCTCCTACAGCGTTCCCTTCTCTTCTTTTTCTCATACCCTGGAAATCTGGGATGAGCGGGGTCAGCCGGTGAAGATAATCGCCGAGCTGCCGGCCGCCGAAGAAGTCCCGCGCAACGGGGTACCGGCCGGGCCCCGTTCTCCTGAGTGGCAACCCCTTAAACCCGCCAGTCTGGTCTGGGTTGAAGCGCTGGATGGGGGCGACCCAGAAAAACCGGCTACCCACCGGGACCGGGCGCTGGCCCTGGAAGCGCCATTCACTCAGGACCCGATTGAGCTTTTCCGGCTTCCGCAGAGATTTCAGGGTATCATCTGGCTGGGGAAGGCCGGACAGGGGCTGGTGACTGAATACGAATGGAAAAAGCGCTGGCGGACTACCTATCACTTCGAGGCCACCAATCCTGGAACTTTAAGAAAAATCTTTGACCTCAGCGCCCAGGACCAGTATAACGACCCGGGCCGCCCGGTCATGGTCAGGACCTCTTCCGGGCAGATGATCGCCCTCCAGGACGCCGATTATATTTATCTGAGCGGAAGCGGAGCCTCGCCAGAGGGCGACCGTCCCTTCCTGGATAAACTCAATCTCTTGACCCTGATGAAAACCAGGTTGTTCCGCTGTGAGAAAGGCGTTTACGAGATTTTTGTGGCCTTCGCCGGGAATAGACGGGACAGAATCATTACCAGCTATGAAACTCCAACCATTCCGCCCAATTACTTCCTGGTTGACCTTAAATCCAGGAAAAAAACTGCTCTGACTTTATTCCCCGACCCGGCCCCGCAACTTACTGCCGTCAGGAAGCAGCTCATAAAGTATAAACGAGAGGATGGAGTGGAACTTTCCGGTTTCCTCTACCTCCCCCCGGGCTTTAAAGAGGGAGAAAGACTACCGGTTGTGGTCTGGGCTTATCCCATGGAATATAGCGACCCGGCCACTGCCGGCCAGGTCCGGGGTTCGCCTTATCGTTTTACCTTCTACCGCGGTCCCAGCCAGCTTTTTTTCCTGACCCAAGGGTATGCAGTGCTGGATAATGCTCAGATGCCGGTAGTTGGAGACCCGAAAACGATGAATGATACTTTTGTTCCCCAAATCGTGGCCAACGCCAAAGCAGCCATCGACGCCCTGGACCAGATGGGAATAGCCGACCGCCGCCGGGTGGGTGTCGGCGGACACAGCTACGGCGCCTTTATGACAGCTAACTTGCTGGCTCATTCTGATTTATTTGCCGCCGGGATTGCCAGAAGCGGTGCCTACAACCGTACCCTGACCCCATTCGGGTTTCAGAACGAAAGGCGGACTCTCTGGGAAGCACCGGACCTTTACCTGAAGGTCTCGCCTTTTATGTATGCCAACAAAATCAACGAACCGATTCTGCTCATTCACGGAGAAGCCGATAACAATTCCGGGACTTTTCCCATCCAGTCAGAAAGACTTTTTGCTGCCCTGAAGGGATTTGGAGCAACAGCCCGGCTGGTGATGTTACCCTACGAAAGTCATGGCTACGCCGCCCGAGAATCAGTGCTTCATGTTCTGGCAGAAATGATCGACTGGTTTGACCGCTATGTGAAGAAAAAATGACAGAGAAGACGTCTCCATAATTTTTTATTTAAGGAAGACGGCCAGTATTTACAGACTAAAAAACGCTGGTTGAAAATTTTTTGGCCAATTGATTTTTCTGAATAATTTTCTTTATCAAAGGAGAAAACTGTACATAAAATTTCAATAAAACCTTTTCCACAATTACTGTGCAAAAGTTTGTGGAAATCAGGGATGAAAATTCTCCCATCTGGCTGATATTTAATAATTTGTGGTAATTTGCACATTTTTTGTGCAGGGAAAATTTTGGTCCTATTTTTAACTACTTTATTATCACGCTCTTATAAGTGCTCTTGTTAGTCTCAGGCGCCGTCTGTGATCACCTTCCACATGAAAAACTTTATCTGCTCCGAATAAAATGTTAAGATAAATTTGAACCAGGCGGAGGAGAAAACATGGAAAAAAGAGAATTTAAGTTTTTTATCATTGTTTTTGTCTTGATGTTAGTATTCAGCCTGGCTTTTCTCCAGGCTTTTTCATCTTTGGCACCACAACAATTACCCCCACCAGGACAGGTCGAAATCCGAAACGTCGAGCCTTTTGCTTATTGTTGCTTGAGCCGGGAAGGTTCGTTCTCCGAGATCGAATCTGTGATCGGCGAACTGATGCAGAACATGCAGAACCAGAATATTTTGCCGGCCGGACCGATGGTTGGCATCTATTATGGTGAGGCAGAACTCACCGACCCGGAAAAAATGCGCTGGGAAATCGGCTTTCCTATAAGTGAACAGGTGCAGGTTCTGGCCCCGCTGGAGAAGAAAGTCTGGTCTTTTACCACGGTGGCGGTCAGCCTCCACCAGGGCCCTTATGATAAAGCTGGGGAAACCATCCTGAAAATGCAGGAATGGCTGGAAGCCAACGGGTATGCTCAGAGCGGTCCCATCCTGGAGAGGTATCTTGACCCCGACCCAGCGCGGGTCAGCGCCAGCGGGTTGAAAACTGAAATCTGGATAGCCTGCAGGAAGCGATAGAGCCAAACAGGTAAGCAGTTCGGTCCATCAGCGTTGCCGGGCCCGGTGCCGGATTCAGGTTGATTCGGGTTGGGTCGCAGGTTTTCTTAAGATTTATTTTACCTTTTGGGGACCAGATCCTCTACCCGCCGGCTCCCGTAACAGGCTTTGACGCAGATTCCGCATATGTACTGTCCAACCAGTCCCCTGTCCCGGAATTCTTTCAACTTGGTAAAACAGGCCAGATGGTCAAAATCTGATTGATCCTCTTTAATGGCCCCGGCAGGGCAGACGGCCAAACAACGATGGCAATCGCCGCAGCCGAAAGGAACAGGTGAATCCGTTTTCAGGGGCCAGTTGGTCAGGACCGTGACCAGGCGGAAGCGGGCTCCCAGGACCGGGTTGACCAGAAGGTTATTCCGGCCAAGCCAGCCCAGTCCGGCCAGCTGTCCAATTTTTTTTTGAGAGAGATGGGCCTTTTGATTCTTCCAGTCTGTAACCTGGGAAGCAGCCACTGGCAGGGCCAGGTATCCCCGGGCATTTATCCAGGAAGAAAGCTTGAGAGCCGCTCGGTCCAGATAGGCATTAAGCTGGCGATAATGATGGAAATAGAGTGAAGTCGGCGCCTCCTGGATATCATCCAGAACTGAAAGCAAAACTTCTTTCCCAAGGGAAATGGCATAGTCATAACGCCGGGTCAGGCTGGGGGACAGAGCGAATGTCTGGCGGATTTCTCTTATGTCGGCCACGCCAAACAGGTCGAGCCCGAGTTCCTCCAGACAGAATTTTTTCAGCCTTTCATAATCGAGAGAACCGGAGTCTATGTCCATGATTTTCCTATTTTATTTTCCCTGACAGAAGAAGTCAAAAGGGCTGTGCTTTTTCAAGGCCACGGCCATTTGGCAGAATATGGAGATGGAGGCAATCAGGATGTCGGGCAGTTGACCGCCAATTTTTTTTGAAGTATATGTAAGTTTCCGGACCTGGGGTCCAGGACATAATAAGAAGAGGTCAATCATGGTAGAAAGAACTCTGGCCATAATCAAGCCTGATGCCGTCAAGAAGAGGGTCGTGGGGAGAATCATACAGAGAATAGAAGATGAAGGCTTCGAAATCCTCGGACTAAAAATGCTGCACCTGAGTAAGGAAGATGCCAGGAAATTCTATTACGTGCACCAAGACAAACCATTTTACGAGAGCCTGACGGATTTTATGTCCTCAGGCCGGGTGGTAGTTCTGTTGCTCGAAAAGGATAACGCCATCAAGCACTGGCGGGAAGTTATGGGGGCCACAGACCCGGCCCAGGCCAAGCCGGGGACACTGCGCCGCCAGTTCGGGTTCTCGGTTGAGAGAAATGCCGTCCACGGCTCAGACAGCCCCCAGACGGCAGAGTTTGAAATAGCCTTCTTTTTTGGCTAAATAACAGGGGAAAAAATATTTTTCGCCCGGGGACAAAAAAATACTTGACAAAAACTAAATAAAGTTTTACATTTTTTGTGCGCCTTGGATGAGAATGAGAGTCAGGGGGTATTGT
>JANLGB010000022.1:0-7866 GCA_024653405.1 Candidatus Saccharicenans sp. | reverse complement strand
CATTCCTCCGGGCTGAAAAGCTTATAGGAGGTACCCACAATGCGTAAATCTTTAATTAAAGTCGTTGCCATCCTGGTCTGCCTGATTTTCACCATTAGCCTGGTGCCGGCTATGTATGCCGCCGAGAAAAGGATTTCTAAGGATGATCGTTTGATCCTTCAGAAACCTTTAACCCTGCTGGTCTCCATTTTCCCCTTCCTCGGCTCCGTTATTGATACCGGCAGCAAGTCGAGCACCAGCACCACCGTGAAAAAGAGCCTGAAGCCAACCGCTGAGATACAGGTCGGGGCAAAGCCGGGTAACGAGAGAGACTAATTATTCAGCAGAAATTAATAAATACTTCATTCTCACCTTTAGGGGTGAGATAAGAGTTTTTTTCTCACCCCTTCTATCCTCCCTACTAGCAATTGACAAAAACTTCCTTAATTGGTTTATTTAAGGGGAGGATTTCCTATATGGATAAGAGTCTGAAGCCTGGAGTGGCCGCACTTTTGCTCTGCCTCTTGACCCTTAATTTATTCCCCCAGTCCAGGCCTGCCCTTAATAAACCTGCGGAAAACTTCTCTCAGGTGTTATCCTCTGCCCAGAACCTTCTCTCTGAAGGTCATTATTCCCGGGCTCAAAAAATGTTTTTGCAGAGTTTGAGCCTGGCTAAAACTCCGGAAGAAAAAAAATCGGCTCTTTTTTCTCTTGCTGAATCAAATGCGAGCCTGGGGCAACTTGCTCAGGCTTATGAACGATATTATGAGTGTCTTGTAATAGCTAAAAAGGTTGGTGATTCTAGAACAATTAAGTATTGCGAAACTTCTCTCCAGATATTAGATCTTTTTAATGAAGCAAAGACCCATAGACAAGCTAATAAAGATGAAATGGCCTTAGTTTCGATAAATAAAGCGATTGTTCTTTGTGATTCAATCGATAACGACATTTTGAAAATGAAATGCTTAAGACGAAAGGGCATGTCGTTGCTTACTTTAAATGAAATGGATGAATACTTGAAGATAAGTTTAGAAGCAAATAAAATCGCGAAAAGATTAAAAAATTCTTACGAAATAATAATTACGTTAAACAATATCGGTTACTATCATTTTGCGAATAATAACTTGACCCTGGCCATTGATTATTTTAGCCAGGGTATCTCATTTATTAACGAAGACACCCAACCCCAGGACATTTTTGATATTTATTACAACCTTGGAACTGTTTATAATGAAATTGGGAATTTTAATAAAGCCATCGAGTATTTCGGCAATGCCCTGGACATAATCTCAGGCAATAAAAACCACCCCTATTATCCCGCTACCCTGATAGGCCTTGGATTCAGCTATGTCAAAAAAGGTCTATCCACCGGAAACCGGGAAGATTATGATCTGGCCTTTGAATATTTTTCCCAGGCCCAGACGGCAGCCGCCAGGCTCGGCAATAAAAATTTTGAAGTAATTACCTTAAATAATTTAGGCTCACTTAAGGCCCACCTGGAAGAAAACCTGGATGCTCTTTATTATTTGAATAAGGCCAGAAGCCTGGCCGAAGAATTGAAACTCAATTCTTATCTGGCATCTATCTATACCAATATCGGGATTATCTACGCCCGGCTTGGAGATTATCAGAATTCAACTATTTATTACGACAAAGCCATCAGTTTGGCCATGACCGAGAACGAAAACCGCTACCTCTGGGAAAGCTACCTGGAGAAAGCTAACCTCATGAGGAAACAGGGCCAAGTTGAACAGGCCAGGTTCTATTACCTGAATTCCATCAATATAATCGAAAGTCTTCGCAGCCAGTTGATGACCGAAGAAGACAAGGCCAGTTTCTTCGGAAGCGACAAGAGACTCGATGCCTATCATAACTTGGCTGAGCTGCTGATCAACCTCGAAGGGAAAGGGGGCGGCCAGTCTTCCCTGGTCCAAGCCTTTAATTACATGGAGAGAGCCAAGGCTCGGGCCTTCCTGGAAAGCATCGAGGCCGCTAAGGTCAGCCAGCAATTCCCGGTTGACATCAGGCTGGCCAACAGGGAAAAAGAGCTGATGAGCGACCTCTCCCGGATTTATACCCGGCTGATAACCCCCGAGGTCGAAGAGAAAGAACGTTCCAGGCTTCTGGACCAAGTAAAACTCCTGGAAGAAGAGCTGGAAAACGTCCGTCGGCAGATTCGTGCTAAGAACCCGGCTTTTGCCAACCTGACTTACCCTGAAATTATCAACTATAACCAGGCCTGCAAAGAGTTTGTCGACCGTCAGACGGCTGTTTTTGCCTTCCTGGTAGGTAAAGAAAGTGCTTACGCTTTTCGCCTTAGCTCTAAAGGGCTTAAGGTTTATCCCATCCCCACCCAGAAACAACTGCGGGAAATGGTCAGCCAGCATCGCCGGGCCATCTCGGACACCGACAACCAGAATTTCGGCAGCGGACATGAATTATACAGGGTCCTCATTGAACCAGGACTGGAGGATGGGCTGAAAAATGGTCTTAAAAAATTATTGATCATCCCCGATGATATCCTGACCATACTGCCTTTCGAAACCCTGGTCATGACCGAACCCGCCGATTGGCTTATCAAGCATTACACCATAAGTTACGCCCCATCTCTTTCTTCCCTCAAGGAGCTGGTTCACAAACAGAACAGGAAAAACCGTAAAAAACCCTCCAACAATTTATTGGCAGTGGGCGATCCCTATTACGGCGAACTGGAAGAAAAATATACTGAGCTTTCCACCAAGACCATCTTCCAGGACCTCTATAGCCTTTCTGATATGAAATTTTACCGGCTCCGATACTCCCAGGAAGAGGTCCGCCGGATAACCAGCCAGATACCTAGGTCCAGGGTCCTGACCAGAGAAAAAGCATCGGAAGACCTAGTTAAGAGAGCCAACCTGGCTGATTACCGCATTCTTCACTTTGCCGCTCACGGCCTCATTGACGATCAAAAGCCGGCCCGTTCAGCCATTGTCCTGACTCTGGATAACGACCCAGCCGAAGATGGCTTCCTCCAGATGCGAGAAATCCTGAACCTAAAGCTGAACGCCGACCTGGTGGTTCTGTCCTCCTGTCAAACCGGGCTGGGACAATTCATCCGCGGCGAGGGTGTGGAAGGACTCAGCCGGGCCTTCTTCTATGCCGGGGCTTCTTCGGTGCTGATAAGTCTCTGGACAGTCAACGACCTGGTAGCTTCCCAGCTGATGGAAAGATTTTACCTGCATCTTAAAGAATCGCAGAGCCCGGCTGAAGCCCTGCGAGCAGTCAAGCTGGAGATGGTGGACTCGGGGGTGGTTTCCCACCCTTATTACTGGGCTCCTTTTATCCTGAACGGCAATGGAAACCTGAAAACCTTCGTCTCCGGCTACCGGACCCCTGTGGTGGTCGGGCTATCCCTGTTGGGGCTGACGCTGGGGGCTCTTATTTTCAGGAAAAAACTCTTTAACAACCGAAAGAACCACTGATCAGTCCTCCCATCGCCTTAACTTTGATAAATTTTTCTTGTTGTGAGAATTTTTCATTAATTTTATCATCTATTATAATTGTCGTCCGATTAGCAGGACTCAGATGTCTTCACGTCAAAAGAAAGAAAGGGAGTTTGAGAAAATAATAGAGGAATTCTCGGCCTTTATCCGCTCCCTGGTCCTTAAATATAACCTAGAGAAAATGGGCCTGGATGCTGAGGACCTCATT
The DNA here is from genome assembly GCA_024653405.1 of Candidatus Saccharicenans sp. Taxonomy (GTDB): domain Bacteria; phylum Acidobacteriota; class Aminicenantia; order Aminicenantales; family Saccharicenantaceae; genus Saccharicenans. The sequence goes on along the minus strand of JANLGB010000022.1, from coordinate 4,197 downwards.
CAGGAAATCCGCCTGAAAATCTGGAAAGTAATCGACAATGAGAAAAATATTCATAATCCTGCGTCTTATATAAAGAAGATTGTGGAGTCGGCGGTGATCGATCAGATCCGAAGGATCAGAAAAGAAGAGGAGGTCTATACCTCGGAAAAACAGAAACTGATCTCAGAACTCGAGCCCCGGTCCAACCGGTACCAGAATCCGCCGAGTTCTATGAAAGAATACATTCTGAAAGCCACCGACCGGCTGCTGGAGTCCAGGAGAATTGTGGTCCAGCTTTACCTGCTCAATATGAGCTTGCCGGAGATTTCGGCTTACCTGAATTTCAGCCCGGACAAGACCCGTAACCTTCTGTACCGCGGCTTATCTGACTTAAAAGCCATCCTTAAAGAAATGGGGTTCAGGCATGAATGATTTTGAGATTAAGATAAGAGAATTATTCCGCCGGGGACCTGAATTGCAAAGGCCAGTTTCCCGCCATAACTGTCCCTCACCGGAAGAACTCAGCCAGTCTTTTGAGCCTGATTGCCCGGTTGAAATTAAAGCCAGGATAATAGATCATGTCTTTAGCTGTCCGGCCTGCCAGCAGGAATTCGAGCTTCTCAGAGGCTCTCGCCCCTTCATCGATAGACTGGGCCAGACCCTAACCCGCCATAAACAAGGATTCACCGCCAGAATATTTTCAGTTTTTAGCTCTTCAGTTCCCTGGTGGAAAGCAGCCGCGGCTGTTGTTTTGCTACTGGGAATCCTATCACTCATATATCTGGGGATAACCTACTGGAATAATTGGAATGAAGAGCGTCGGGCCGAAGCGACCGAGACCATAGTCCTGTTCGAAGCTGTCAACTGGCCCCAACCAGCTCTGATCAAGCTGGCCTGGAAGTCCAATGAGCAGAATGTACGTTACCGGGTCGAAGTCTACGATCAGAACATGTACCTTGTCTGGCAAAGTCCTCTACTTTCTGAAACCGGGGTAATTCTGCCCGATAAAGTTCTGGAAGCTTTGAAAGATTACCAATATTTCTTCTGGCAGCTCCTGATTTACAGCGGCCAGGATAAAGTCAGTGAATCCCAGGTCCGAAAAGTCCGGCTGGGCCCTCAATAAATGCTTCTGGCATTCCCGGTAAGGATAAAGCCAGCCCAATAATAGGGATGAGACTTCCAGTTTCTTATCATTCTCAGCTTGGCCTGTCGCAGGGCTTTATCTTTTGATTGCCCACCCAGCAAGCCCCGGTAGAATTGTAACATCAATTCCAGGGAGGACCGGTCATTGACAGACCAGAGAGATGATATCACTGCCTGGCTTCCGGCCAACAGGAAAAATCGCGGCAAGCCGATAACCCATTCAGCTCTTTCGATTGTTCCCCGGCTGCTCTGGCAGGCAGCCAGCACTACCAGCTCCGAATTAAGCCTGAGCCTATAAATCTCCCTGGCAGTTAAAAACCCGTCTTCAGAGCTCCTGGGAGATGAAGATAACACCAGAGATGACCGTTGAGGGAATTTCTCACTGCTCAACCCGTGGCAGGCGAAATGAATTATACGATACTGGCTGAGATTCAAGCTTTTCAGATTTTCTTCACTGGCCTTTTTCCTGAGAAACAGATCACATTTATTCTCGGGGAAGATTTTTTCCAGTTGGTTGATTTCCTTTTGAGAAAAGGGCAGAGAGACCAGGCGAAAATCAGGCCGAGGAAGTATTCCCTCGGCAAAATAAATCCTGGCTCGGACCTGATTATTAAACCAGCGGCTGTGATGGGGATTGCCGAAGGCTAGCAGTTCCCTGCTGTATCCATTAAATCGGTTGTCAACCTGATGCCGGTTAATCGTAGCCAGCGCCGGAACATAATAAACATTAAAGGTTTCCACAAGATACCGGCCCTCCGGGTTGTCCGGGTCATCCAAGATAAGAGTTTCGAAGGGTAGGTTATTCAAGAGTCCATCGGGAATGATTATCAGGGTGGAATATTTTTTTGATCTCAGGTCTCCAATCGGAAGGAGGAGCTGCCCAATCCTTCTTCCGGCTGCTCTCAGGTCTTCTTCAGTTACTGCCAGTGAGGCCAGAAGTTTTATGTAAAGTTTTACCGACTTTTCAATTTCCTGTTCTCCAGGGAGTTGAATAACGCGGAAATCATCGCGGCTAATGAGGAAACAGTAAGAATCTTCCTGGCCTATGATAAAATCAAGGGCCAACTCGTTTTCAGATAGGAACTCTTTCTGGATATATTCCAAGCTGGGCCTGATATCTTTTGAGTTCGTCAGGGCAGCTTGACCATTGAGCTCACGAAGTCTTAAATATCTGAATTCCAGTTCCGCCAGGCGGCTGAAAGCAGTTTCATCCTGGACATTTTCCGACTGGCTGAGAAAGTCACTTATCATCCGGTCGATTTTGTTCAACTCCTCAGCCTGGGTATCCCCTTCCGGGCCTGAAGACACCCGGCCCAGCTCTTCCCTAAAAACCCGAGCCTGGATATTGTTCAGGGCTGAAAAGACAAGTTTATCAGCTTGTAGTCCGGGATGTTCCAGCCTATATTTAACCAGAGACCGGATCAGCCCTTCATAAACATATTTCTTCCCCCGGTCAAATCCTAGACGATAAAGGTCAAAGGTAATATTATCCCTGAGCGGAGTCAGGGCTTCCAGAGCCTTCTGGTAGTTCTGGATAGCTTGGGCATAGTTTCCTTGCTTTTCCAGACATCTGGCCAGACCATAATAATTCGTCCAGATTTCGTCCCAGTAATCCACTTTCAGGGCGGTAGACAGGGACCGGCTGTAGAGCTCTTGGGCCCGGTGTATAGCATTCTCCTTAAAACTCAGGGTAGCTAGATTATTAAGAGAAGCAGCGATGACCTTTTGCTCTCCCAGCTCCTCTCCCAGTCTTAAAGACTGCAGGCAAAGTTTCCGCGCTTTTTCCGGTTCGACCTCAAGAAGAATAAACCCCAGGTTATTCAGCATTTGAGCTTCTAAATCCCTAAAACCTGCCTGCCGGCTCAACTCCAAAGCCGTGGATAATAATTCACGCGGTTTTTCCTTGTTTAAAAGGGGGCCATTCACCCCGGTCCTCTTATGAATAGAAATAGCCAGTTGGGATAATAGAGATATGGTGGTAGGCAGATCATCTCCCTTCTGGTAGAACTCAAGGGCACGTTCTATATAGTTCTGGGAAAGGTCATCCAACCCGAGCTGAGAACTCGTAACAGCCAGGTTAAACAGAATGACAGGTTCCTTGTGTAATAAATTTTCTCTTTCGGCCAGAACCAGTGCTCGGTCAAAGTAATCATGACTTTTTAATATATCTTTTTTATGGAAATAATAATTCCCTATATTTATGAGAGCTCTCAATATCTCATAATAATTTTTTAGATTTTCAGCGATTTTTAAGAATTCACTGTTACAGCTATAATATTCTTTCATTTCATTCTGATAATACCAGGCAAAAGAAAGCTGAAATAAACATTTATATTCAAATTCTTGCATTCCTTTGCGCTTTGATATCTCTATTGCTTTTTCCAAGGTTACTTTTGATTCTTTATACTTCTTTTCCTCTTTATAAGCTTTGCCCTCCTTATAAAGTTTAATTATGGTCAGGGCGGTTTGGGCATAATCTCTGAGACCTTCGTCTTTGATTTCTCCTACCAGAGCCAAGATATAGATGAAAGCGTTTTCTGCCCGGCTGACTTCCCCCAGATTCCAGTAATCCAGGGCCAGATTCAGCCAGCACCTCCCCCGATAACCGGGATTTTCTCGAGAATACGGGCTGTTGATCTCTTTTTCCAGAATTTCCAGAGATTGCTGGTAGCGACCCTCTTCACGCAGTCGAATTGCCCTTTCGAGACCACTGGCCGGGATAAAAGTTCGATCCTCGGAAATCAAGGGGCCGGAAAGCATCAGGAAAATTGTTAATGAAGCCAGAACCTTAAATAAGTCCCGAACAGAACAGGAAATTGACCCTCTTTCCATCAGCAACTTCCGATTTTAATAATATTTTTTATTTTCCAAGTCAATTATTTTCTGGAAATTAAGGCCTGGTCAGGCCTATAATTACTTACATCCGGTAAAGGAGACCTACAATGAAAAAGACGTTTGCCCCTTCAATTTTTCTCACCGTCTGTCTAATTTTTTCTTTATTTTTGACAACACCTTTCACCCGAGCCCAGGAACAGCAGCTGCGGCCAGCCCTGCTGGAACAGCCAATGCCCGATT
>JANLGB010000229.1:953-3163 GCA_024653405.1 Candidatus Saccharicenans sp. | reverse complement strand
CCCCTGGTGAAGAAACTGGCCAGAGAAGAACATCTGGACCCGGATGAATTGTTATCCCTGATTGCTGCCGGCCAGGTTGTTATCCCTTACAACCGCCATCATTCCCCTTCTCGCCCGGCGGCCATCGGTCTAAGGATGCGGACTAAAGTCAACGTCAACCTCGGTACCTCCCGCGATTACCCAGACCTGAAGAGCGAAATCGCCAAGCTGAAGATAAGCTTGAAGTATGGGGCTGATGCGGTAATGGACTTGAGCACCGGCGGCGATATCAGAGCCATCAGGAAAAAATTGTTGGCTCTCTCCCCCCTGCCCCTGGGAACCGTTCCAGTTTACCAGGCAGCCATCGAAGCCATTTCCCGCCGGGGTTCAATAGTCCGGATGACCGAGGATGACCTGTTCGGGGTGATTGAAACCCAGGCCCGGGAAGGGGTTGATTTCATGACCGTTCACTGCGGTCTGACCTTAAAGGCGGTGGAGAGGCTGAAAAAACAGGGTCGGGTGGCCGACATCGTCTCCCGCGGGGGAGCTTTTCATTTAGCCTGGATGCTCCACAATGAGAGAGAAAATCCTCTTTACGCCCGTTTCGACCGCTTGCTGGAACTGGCCAGAAAATATGATTTTACCCTAAGCCTGGGAGATGGGCTGAGACCGGGCTCAGTCCTGGACGCCACCGACCGACCCCAGATAGAAGAATTGCTGACCCTGGGAGAACTGGTCAAGCAGGCCAGAGAAGCCGGGGTCCAGGCTATGGTCGAAGGTCCCGGGCATGTGCCCCTGGACCAGGTAGCCTTGAATATGCAGCTCCAGAAAAGGCTCTGCCAGGAAGCACCCTTTTATGTCCTCGGGCCCCTGGTCACCGATATCGCCCCTGGATATGATCACATTGTCTCAGCCATAGGTGGAGCCCTGGCCGCAGCCGCCGGAGCCGATTTTCTCTGCTATGTCACCCCGGCCGAACACCTAGGTTTACCCACCATAGAGGATGTCAAGGAAGGACTGATTGCCTCCCGGATCGCCGCCCACGCCGCGGATATAGTCAAGGGTTATCCCGGAGCCCTGGCCAGGGATGCCGAGATTTCCCGGGCCAGGAAAAAATTGGATTGGGACAAACAGCAACAACTCTGCCTGGACCCGGACAGGTTTGCCGAAATCCGGCGGAGGCGAAAATCCCGGACTAAAGCCTGCTCCATGTGTGGCGAGTTCTGTGCCCTGAAGATAGTGAGCGAGTTCCTCGATGGTGGAGAGGCTGATGACACCTGTTCCTGAGCGCCTGCTGTTCGGCGTGGCTGGAATCCCCAATTCCTGCCCAGAAGAATCCTCCCTGCGGGCAGTCGAACATGTGCTGCAGTCGGGCCTGGAAGCCCTGGAGCTGGAGTTTGTCCAGGGCCTGAAAATGGGTCCGGAAACAGCCGCTCAAATCAGGCAGGCTTCTCGTCGTCATCAAATCAGGCTCAGCGCCCATGCCCCTTATTTCATTAATCTCAATGCTGAAGACCGGGGCAAGCGGATGCAGAGCCAGGACCTGCTCTTAAATTCCCTGCGATTGGCGGCCAGCGCCGGGGCCGCCGACCTGGTTTTCCATGCCGGCTATTATGGCCTGAAAACCACGGAAGAAACCTATCTCAACATAAAAAATTCTCTGCGGGAAATCCTGTCCATCGCCCGATCGGAAAAAATTGCGGCCAGATTGAGAATTGAGACCATGGGTAAGAGAAAGCAGTTCGGTAGCCTGGATGAAGTTCTCAGCCTGTGCCGGGAACTCGAAGGGCTGTGGCCCTGCCTGGATTTTGCCCATATTTTTGCCAGGGAGGGCAGGGTCAATTCCTACCGGGATTTCTACCAGGTGCTGAAAAAGGTGGAAAAGAAGCTTGGCCGCACGGCTCTTCAGAATGCCCATATCCATATCTCCGGAGTTAAATATAACCAGACCGGGGAGCTTAAACACCTGAACCTGGAAGAATCCGACTTCCGCTTTGACGAATGGCTCCAGACCCTGGATGACCTCGGGGTGGCCGGGACTGTAATCTGCGAGAGTCCCTCACTCGAAGCCGACGCCATGATGTTAAAAAACCTTTACCATAACCTCAAGGAAAAAAAACCGGCGCCCGAGCCCCCGGAATGACAGGCGCCCGAACCATTAAGGACAGAAAAGAATCAGACTTATTCTGCCGGCTTTAACTCAAGGTAATTCTTGACATGAGAAGGAGTTA
>JANLGB010000229.1:0-943 GCA_024653405.1 Candidatus Saccharicenans sp. | reverse complement strand
GCATAAACTGAATCCTAATCTTAATTCAAGCTTTTATTAATTATTAATTAGATGGACTCAAACCTAAAAACTTATTCCTCAAGAGATTTTTTTTCTTTAATCCGTCGCTTCGGGCGGGAAGCTCTGGGCTCCACCAGGTCAGTGGCCTACGCCACAAGCCCGGTCATCCCGCCAGCCAGAGCGGCAGCCATTAGCCCTCAACACTCAAAGGCAATGTATTTCATCTCAACTTTTGAGCATATCTCTTGAAAAAGGAGAAGCAGATGATCGAAATTCGCTTCCATGGAAGAGGTGGCCAGGGAACGGTGGTAGCCTCCAAGATACTGGCTGATGCCCTGGCCAAGGAAGGTAATTACGTCCAGGCCTATCCGGAGTTCGGGGTGGAAAGGCGCGGAGCCCCGGTTTTTGCTTTTATCCGCATCGATAATAAACCCATCTACGATAAGAGCAAAATCTACAACCCGGACCACGTGGTGGTGGTCGACCCCACCCTGGTCGAAGCTATCGACGTGACCGAAGGGCTGAAAGAAGGTAGCTACATCATCATCAACAGCGACAAACCGCCGCACCACTTCAAATTTCCTGGCCAATTCAAGGTTTTTACCATCGACGCCACGGAAATCGCGGTCAAGCACAGGCTGGGCACTCTGGCCGCCCCCATAGTGAATACCGCCATTACCGGGGCGGTGATCAAGATCCTGAAACTGACCAAGCTGGAGTCGCTGGTGGAAGCTATCAGGGAAGGCGTCCCGCTCAAGCCCGAGGACAACATCAAGGCGGCCATCGAAGCTTACGAGCGCGCCTGAAGGAGGTTATGATGAGCAAGAAGAAAGAAGCTAAAAGAATCGTTTTCAACTCGGAAAAAGAAATGCCGGCCAGTCCCATGTCGCTCGGTTCGATGCTTTACAACAAGACCGGAGCCTGGCGCAACATCAAGCCGGTG
>JANLGB010000228.1:2796-3184 GCA_024653405.1 Candidatus Saccharicenans sp. | reverse complement strand
CTCAACCTTTGGCCTTAGTTGAAAAAACAGGTAAAGGGCCATAGCCAGCAGAAACAGGCCCACGGCCCAGGCCGGGGTTAACCTTGATATCCAGCTTTTCTCTGTCCCCCGTCCCGGTTTCAACGCCTCCTGGCTTATTCTCTCTCTTAATTTATCTTCGAAAGCAACCCGGTCAGTTAGTTCGGCCCCGGGCCACTGCCTGACCCGGTCTTCAATTCTCTTTAAGTCTTTATAATAATGACGACAGGTGTCGCAGCTTCTTAAATGTTCTTCCAGTCTGGCCTGATTGGCCTGGCTCAGCTTGCCGTCCAGACGGTCTGAAATCCATTTTTGATAATCGTGGCATCTCATCTTAAACCTCTCTCAATCCCCTGGTATAAGGTCTTAA
>JANLGB010000228.1:0-2786 GCA_024653405.1 Candidatus Saccharicenans sp. | reverse complement strand
TAACTTTTCCCGGATGGCTTGTCTGATTTCATGCATCTTCCAGGAAACGGTACCCTCCGAACAGCCGAGCACCGCAGCCGCCTCGGCGTGACTGAGGCCCTGGAACACCACCAGGGAAAAAGTCAGCTTATCATTGACCGGAAGTTCGTTCAGGACCTGTTCCAGCTTTTTCCTGAATTCTTCCTCCAGGGACGATTCTTCGGGCGAGGGCACCAGCGCCAGACCGTCTGCCTCCGGTTGCAATTCATCCAGGTACTCCAGGTGCCCCTTCTCCTTTCCCGACTTTTTTATAAAATTGAGCGTTTCATTCACGGCAATCCGGTGAAGCCAGGTGTGAAAGCTGGAGCGACCCCGGAATTTCTTGAGCCCGACATAAGCCTTGAGGAATGTTTCCTGGGTTAGGTCAGCCGCATCCTCCCGGTTACCGGTCAGACGATAGATCAGACTGAAAATGGGTTTTTCATAAACTCTGGCCAGGCTCATGAAAGCTTCAACCTCACCCTTCCGGGCTCTGGAAATCAACTCCAGTTCCTGCTCCCTGTTCATCAGTCAACCACAACCCAGTTTAACCCGTCCGACGGTCCTGATTCAACACCGCCTCGACCTTTCATCTATTTAGACAAAATTTCGGCCAGAAGCTTGGAAAGGAGATTTTTTGGCCGCGCTTTTAAATTGACTTAAAAGCAGCTTATTGTTAATATGAATTACCAAAATTCCCTAAAAGGAAAAACTGATGATCGAAAGATATACCCTGCCCGAGATGGGAGCCATCTGGTCGGATGAAAATAAGTACCGCAAATGGCTGGAAGTAGAACTGGCCGTTTGTGAAGCCTGGGCCCGGCTGGGCCAGATCCCGTCGGCCGCCCTCCGAAACATCAAGAAAAAAGCCGGCTTCTCGGTTGAACGGATTGAGGAAATTGAGAAGGTGGTCAAGCACGATGTCATCGCTTTCCTGACCTCGGTGGCCGAGCACATCGGAGAAGATTCGCGTTTCGTCCACCTGGGCCTTACCTCCTATGACATAGTGGACACGGCTCTGTCGATGCTGATTGTGGAATCACTGGACCGGGTGGAAAAAGGGCTGCTGGAGCTGAGGCAAATACTCAGGAAAATGGCCCTCAAGTATAAAATGACTCCCTGCATCGGCCGGACCCACGGGGTTCACGCCGAACCCATCACCTTCGGCTTCAAGCTCCTGGTTTGGTACGAGGAATTAAACCGCCATCTAAAAAGACTGAAGGCTGCCAAGGAGGTCATCAGCGTCGGGCGGATTGCCGGCTCGGTCGGAACTTACATCCACCTGGACCCCAGGGTGGAAAAATATGCCCTCAAATCTCTGGGGCTGAAACCGGCTCCGGTTTCCACCCAGGTGTTGCAGCGTGACCGCCACGCCGAGGTGATGAGCTGCCTGGCCCTGATTGTGACCTCGCTGGAAAAATTCGCCCTGGAAATCAGGCATCTGCAGAAAACCGAAGTCCTGGAAGTTGAGGAACCCTTCACCCGCGGCCAGAAAGGTTCCTCGGCAATGCCCCACAAGAGAAACCCGGTCCGCTGCGAGAGAATCGCCGGGTTGGCCAGGATTGTCCGGGGAAACCTGCAGGTAGCTCTGGAGAACATTCCTCTCTGGCATGAACGCGACATCTCCCATTCTTCGGCCGAGCGGGTCATCTTTCCCGATTCCTTTATCCTGACCGATTACCTGCTCAAAGAAATGGTGGACATCATCGCCAACTGGCAGGTCTATCCCCGGCGCATGAGGCAGAATATCGACGCTACCCGGGGCCTGATCTTTTCCCAGGCGGTGATGCTGGCTCTAACCCGGAAAGGGCTGACCCGGGAAGAGGCTTATAAATTGGTTCAGAATTGCAGCCTCAAGGCCTGGCAGGAAAACCTGGATTTCCGCCGGCTGGTGGCCACCGACCCGGAAATAACCCGTCACCTGTCGGCGGAGGAAATTGAGGCTTGTTTTTCCCTGGAGCCTTATCTGAAGAAAATAGATTTCATCTTTGAAAGGGTTCTCCAATGAAGGTAAGAATTCTGGTTTCGCTCAAGGAAAGCGTTCTGGACCCCCAGGGTCAGACCGTCAGAAATGCCCTGCACACTCTGGGTTACCAGGCGGTCAGGGATGTTCGCCAGGGCAAGGTGTTTGAGATCGAGCTGGAAGGGCTGGACCGGTCCCGGGCCGAAAAGATTATTCCAGAAATGGCCGACCGGGTTCTGGCCAATCCCATCATCGAAAAGTTCAGCTGGGAAATCCTGGAGGCCTAAAGGGAGGCGCGAGAAAGGATTGAAACATGAAATTCGGAGTGGTCGTTTTTCCGGGTTCTAATTGCGATTATGATACTTTCCATGCCCTGCAGAACGTCATGGGCCAGGAAACAGTCTTTCTCTGGCATAAAGACCACAACCTGCAGGGAGTGGACTGCGTGGTCCTGCCCGGTGGCTTTTCCTACGGTGATTACCTGCGCTCAGGAGCCATCGCCCGCTTCTCCCCCATCATAACCGAGGTCAAAAAGTTCGCCGCCGCCGGCGGTCTGGTTTTGGGCATCTGTAATGGTTTCCAGATTCTGCTGGAAGCCGGGCTGCTGCCGGGAGCCATGCTCAGAAACAAAAACCTCAAGTTTCTCTGCCAGCATGTCCACGTTCGTGTGGAGAACGCTCGAACGGCCTTTACTCACAGGGCTCGGCCCGGGCAACTTCTCCGCATTCCCATCGCGCATTTCGACGGCAACTATTATGCCCCAGCCGAGACGCTCCACAGGCTGGAGGCCAGCAACCAGGTTGTT
>JANLGB010000227.1:2564-3222 GCA_024653405.1 Candidatus Saccharicenans sp. | reverse complement strand
TGTGAAGACGGTGACCCATACCCATCTAAGATAGATGGAAACAGAGAGTCTTTTCTGGCAATTGCACCGGCTGCCGGGGTGAGCCGGACCAGGGCCTGAGCTCCGCCTTCACCTCCAGCCGGTTGCGGTTGGAGGTGAGCGATGGTCAACCCGTTACTGGTACCCGAATTAAGGGAACTACTGGCAGAGAAAAATTACCCCGAGCTCTGCGAATTCTGCGAATCAACCCATCCGGCCCAGGTGGCCGAGTTTCTCTCGGCTCTCACTCCCAAAGAAATCTGGGAAATCCTGAGCCATCTTTCTCCTTCTCTCCGCGGGGAGATTTTCAGCCATCTCGACGAAGAGGTTCAGCTGGAAATGATTCAGACTCTTGGCCGCGAGGTAATGGGCAAACTTCTTTCCGAGATGCCCCCCGACGACCGGGTGGACCTGGTCAAACGCCTCTCCAAGAAACAACAGGAAGCCATCATTCCGGCCATGGCCCAGGCTGAACGCGAGGACCTCCGCCGCCTGATTGCCTATCCTGAAGGCTCCGCCGGTTCGGTGATGACTTCCGAGTACGCCGTCCTGCAGCCGGAGTTGACAGTTGATGAGGCTATTGCCAAGCTGCGCCGTGAAGCCCCGGACAAAGAAACCATCTATTACAGCTATGTGGTTG
>JANLGB010000227.1:0-2554 GCA_024653405.1 Candidatus Saccharicenans sp. | reverse complement strand
TTGGTTTTGTTTCACTCAAAGACCTGATCCTGGCTCCTCCCGGAGCCAGGGTTAGCGATATCATGCAAGAAGATGTTATTTATGCCAGAGCTTACGACGACCAGGAAGAAGTGGCCCGGATGATTCAGAAATATGACCTGCTGGCCATCCCGGTGGTGGACGAAAACGACCGGCTGGTAGGCATCATCACCCACGACGACGCCATGGACATCATCCAGCAAGAGCAACAGGAAGACGTGGAAAAGTTGATGGCCATCAGCGGGGCCCACGAAGTCGGGGTCTATATGAGGCTCTCCACCTGGGAGCATTTCAAGAGTCGCATACCCTGGATTCTGGGGCTGGCCATTCTGGGGTTTATCTCCGGGTACATCGTGCAGAGCTACGAGAGCATCCTGATCCAGGTGGCCATCCTGGCTTCGTTCATGCCGATGCTGGCCGATACCGGGGGCAATGCCGGCAGCCAGTCAGCCACCCTGGTCATCAGAGCCCTGGCTCTGAAAGAGATAACTACCCGAGATGCCCTGAAAATCCTGGTTAAAGAATTCAAGGTAGCTTTTCTGATGGCCATAGTCCTGGCCATGGTGGCTTACTTCAGGGTCCTGCTGTTTATCGGCCATTCTTCAACCGCCGGGGTTATTGCCCCCCTCAAGGTAGGCGTAGCCGTGGCCGTGGCCCTGGCCATCCAGGTCATAAGTTCTACCCTGATCGGGGCCTTCCTGCCACTGTTGGCTTCTTCGCTGAGATTTGACCCGGCGCTGGTGGCCAGCCCGATGCTGACCACGGTGGTTGATATCACCGGTCTATTCATATTTTTCAGCGTGGCCAAGTTGATGCTCGGGCTATAAGCCTTTGGCTGGAATTTTTTGTTTGGATTGAAGAAGCTGAACTTTTGAAATCCTGGTTTCTTTCTGATAAGGAGGAAAAGAAGAGATGAAGGACGCTACTCCCGAAAAAAGAGCTCGCTGTCTCCTTATCGACGGCTACAACCTGATTCACGCCATTCCCTCCATTGCTCGCTTCGTAAGAACTGACCTGGAAAGAGCCAGGGAACTTTTGCTGATGAAGCTTTCCGCCCACGCTACCAGGAATCAAGTTAAAATCACCGTGGTCTTTGACGGCCGGGCGCAGGAAGCCCCAGCTCAAAATCCCCAGCCCGGTCTCACCATAATTTTTACCAGGGGCGAAAAAGCCGACCAGAAAATAAAAGACCTGGTCCGGAAAATTTACCAGAAGAAAGAATGGCTGGTCATCACTTCGGATTTTGACATCAGGTTCCAGGTTGACGGCTTTGGAGTTAAATCGCGTTCCGCCCATGAATTTGCCGCCGAGCTTGAAGCCGGCACCAGACCAAGGAAAAGTCCTGCCAGGCGGCCACCTGACCAGGCCGAAGAAAAGAAGATGACCCGAAAGGACCTGGACTGGGCCTACAAAGTTTTTCTCAAGAATAAAAAAGGAACAGAAGAACAAGATAAAAAAATGGAAAACTGGCAGAGCCAATTTTCAGCCGGGCGATTAACTCAGCAATCCTTCAATGATCAGGTCCACCGCCTCTTCCTCGCTCAGACCGCGGGCCATCAGGGTCTGCAGTTGCTTGGAATCGACACTGCCGATGGCCGCTTCGTGGGTGACGTGAGCTTTGGGATGCCTGACCTCAACCACTGGTACGGCCCTGGCCACCCCATTACCCTGGATTATTTCCTTGCAATCCACGTGTCCACGGGAGTAGGCAGCCCGGGCAATAATTTCATTATTGATCTCGGCCATGGCTTCATCGCGGACGGCGAGGTGAGTGATCAGCACGGCCCGGCTTTCTTCACCGTCCAGGCTGGCTGATTCTTTGATCTTGATCCGGTCATCCTGGCGGCCGAAGATGCGGGCCTTCATCTCGGCCGAACTCCCGGCCTGGCAATCGGTGTGATAATCGATATCGATGATTCCCACCCGCCCCTTGAGCAGTTCAAATTCGGTGGAAAAACGGGCGCCTTCGGCCAGCTTGATTTTGGCCACAGGAACCACCCTGACCAGTCCTCGGTCGCTGTGCCAGTGGTGCTCAAAATAAGAATAGCGGGCCTTGCGGCCCACCCTGATTTCAGCTTCCATCAGGTGCTGAATGTCAACGGCATTGGGAAAGGTGCAGTGGGCCATAAAGCTGACTTCAGCTTCGTCCTCAATTTCCACATCCAGAATAATTTTCTGAATTCCGCGTTCCGGCAGCATACCAAAGCAGAGGTGAACCGGCTGTTTTATCCTAGTCCCTTTGGTCACCCGCAGCCGGGCCCGGACACCTTCCAGCAATTCTTCTGGCTCTATCACCAGTCCTGGTACCACCTGGGAACTCAGCACCTTGTTGGCATTAATCACCACGTGGGGAGCACCCCGGTCAAAGCTCCGGTGCAGGTTTATTGACTCCAGAATTTCTTCAACCGCCTGGTCAGGCATTTTTCCCTCCTGTTTTAGCTCCGGAGTTCAAGTCCGGGACATTCTGGTGCGGACAGGGCAGGCACTTGCCGCTAAAATATTCCAATATCTTGGCGGTTTCACCCTTATCCACCAG
>JANLGB010000226.1 GCA_024653405.1 Candidatus Saccharicenans sp. | reverse complement strand
GATGGCCCTTCTCAAGATTGAGCAGTCGCTCATATCGCACCAGCTCAGGGGCCTGCGCCAGGCCGGTCTGGTCGAGTCCAGGAGAAGCGGCCGCTGGATTTATTACCGCATTCCCTCAAGTTGCCGGAAGCAATTAGAACCTGCCTTCCGGGAATGGTTCAGGGAAGATCTGGCCGTTACCGGGTCCAGGGTCAGAGCGGTTAAGGAAAAACAGGTCTGCCTGACCTCCAGGAGCGGGGTCTGCCGGCCGGAAGCGGCCTCCGGGCCGAAAATTAAGGTCGGACTCAGAGGAAACAGGGACAAGAAAAAATAGGTCCAGTCGGCGACCCCTGTTCTTCGGTTAGTATGACCTCTACCCGGTAAGGACGGTCGTTTCAGGCCGGGCCCAGGGCGAGCAAGGAAAGAACCGGGAAAAAAGGATAATCTGCCAGCAAGAATAACTCAACCGGTTATTGAGACCTGGCCAGGGGCATGAGAGCATCATATGTGCTCTTAATAATGCGATAGGATCAAGGTTGGTCATGCGCAATCCAGAGGAAGTAAAACCTGACCGGGCGGCGGTTGAGGCCAGCGCTCCGGCTACCCTCAAATTTGAGGTTGAGGTCGACCGCCAGGGTTGTTTCCGGTTTCCTCCTGAGATTCTGGAAAAACTCGGGGCCGGCCCCGGCAGCCGGGTGCGGGTGGTGTATGAAAACGATAAGGTAATGGTTGAGCCCGATATTCATGCCCTGAGGCGGCTCTATATTGAACCCACTTCCGGTTGCAACCTTAAGTGCCAGACCTGCATCCGAAACACCTGGAATGAACCTTTTGGCTCGATGCGCCTGGAGCTCTTTGACCGGCTCTGCCAGCAGATAAAGGAGCTCTCTTACCTGCGATCGGTCATGCTGGCCGGCTTCGGAGAACCGCTGTTCCACCCCGATATCATGACCATGGTCAGGAAACTTAAAGAGGCAGCTGCTGTTTCGGTTGAAATCACCACCAACGGGACTCTCCTGGCGGAAGAGATGGCGAGGCAGCTGCTGGAGGCCGGCCTGGACCGTCTCTGGGTATCCTTTGATGGAACCTCGGAAACCAGCTTTGATGACATCCGCCAGGGGGCCAGCTTCCGCCTGGTCCTGAAAAATGTCCAGAAGATGAAGGGGCTGGCTACCGAAATGAACCGGCCTCTGGCCATCGGCATCTCCTTCGTGGTCATGAGGGATAACATCGATGACATCCGCAACATAGAAGAATTAATCAGGGAAGTCGGCGCCGACCAGGTCCTGATGAGTAACGTCCTGCCCTACACCGAGGAGATGGAAAGGAAGATGCTCTGCCTGTTGGCCCTGACCTGCGAGACCTTCGCCAACCTGCCCGGCAAACCCCGGATCAGTCTGCCCCGCCTGGACATCAATTACCTGACCAAAGAGCCCATCTATCACCTGCTCAAGGGCTACCAGAACCTCTTCATGATCAATAACGCCATCAGCGCCGAGCATGTTACCTACCTTTACGGCCTGGAGCGCCGGATCAAGCCCTATTTCCTGGGCGACCTTAACGAGCGGAGCCTGCCCGATATCTGGTCGTTGCCGGAGTACCATGATTTTCGGGAGAAGGTGGACAAGTTCGACTTTTCACCCTGTCATATCTGCGGCGGTTGCTCCTATCTCGAAGGAAACGAAGAGGACTGTTTCGGCAACACCTTTCCGGTCTGTGGCGGCTGTCTCTGGGCCCAGGGTGTCATTCAGTGTCCCTGACCCGTAAACCCGTGATTGTTGAAATTATGTTCAACTGGCTGGTTATCGGGCTCATTATTTATTGAAAATTACAGGGTGAAAAAGCAAAGAATCGGGACGTCTTTTCCTGCTTTGTTCTTTGCCTCCAGGACACCCGTAGGTGCTAATAGCCCGGGCGGTCATCGGCCGCCTTAAGGGCCGGTTGCCAGTCCGTTGATTGTCAATACGGGGGTGAAGTTATATCATGTATATACAAATAACATGTAGTTTCACCGGAGGGTTCTATGCCAATTCTTGAGCTAAGGGATATTTCCTTCATGGTCAATTCAACCGGAATCCTTAATAGCCTGACCATGGAGTTTTGGGAAGGTTATGTCCATGCCGTGGTCGGTCCCAATGGTGCCGGCAAGTCCACCCTGGCCAATGTCATCATGGGACTTCCGGATTATCGTCATCATGAAGGAGATATCCTGTTTGAAGGGAAATCGATCAAGCCTCTTAACGTGGACGAAAGAGCCCGGCTGGGAATCACCCTAGCCTGGCAGGAACCAGCCCGGTTTGAAGGCCTGAAGGTCAGCCAGTTCATCCTGGCCTCGGCCCGGGAAAAAAACAAGGGCGAGGTGGACCGGGTGCTGGAGCTAGTAGGCCTGGAACCGGTGCGATACCGCAACCGGGCCGTGGATAAGACCCTGAGCGGGGGCGAGCGTAAGAGGATAGAGCTGGCTTCAATCCTGGCCATGAAGCCCAGGCTGGTGATGCTGGATGAGCCAGATTCTGGGGTGGACATAGAAGCCATCGAGCGAATCTTCGAGGCCATTGCCCATCTGAAGAAAGAAGGCACAACCGTTATCCTGATTACCCACAGCGCCCGGGTCCTGGAAAAGGCTGACCACGCTTTTCTGCTGTGCAGCGGGATGCTGGTGGACAAGGGTGAGGTCGGGAGGATTCTGGAATACTTCAGCGGCAAGTGCCTGCCCTGTCCACACAAGAATGTGCCGGGCCTTAATTCCGGGAGAAAAGCTGGAGGGGAAAATGCCTGAAAATCTGGTTGAAGAAATCCTGGAATCCATAAATCTTCATAAGAGTTTCGACCACAACACGCCCCACGTGGTTATCAATGCCAACCGGGTCTTGAGCTCAAGAGTGGTGGAAGGCCTGGCAATAGAGCCCCAGGAAATGCCGGACGGGGTCAAGGCCCGGTTAAGGGTAACCCGGGGGACAAAGATCAAGCAACCGGTGCACCTCTGCTTCGGCATGCTGCCGGAGCGTGGCATTCAGCGGATAATCCTGGACGTGGAAATTGAAGATGAAGCTGAAGTCAGCTTCATGGCCCACTGCACCTTTCCCAACGCCGTTGACATCCAGCACCTGATGGAAGCAGAAATTAGGGTTGGCCGGAACGCCCGGTATTCTTATTTTGAACGCCACTGGCACAGCGATGAAGGCCTGGTCAGGGTAGTGCCGGTGGCCAGGGTCAGTCTGGCCGAGGGAGCGCGCTTCTCCACCGAGTTTG
>JANLGB010000225.1:1669-3244 GCA_024653405.1 Candidatus Saccharicenans sp. | reverse complement strand
CTGGAAAGATCACCTGCTGGAGATGGACTACCTCAAGGAGGGCATCGGGCTGCGCGGTTACGGCCAGCGCGACCCGTTGATCGAATACAAGAAAGAAAGTTACGAGATGTTCCAGCAGATGCTGGACCGGATCGAAGAAGACGCCGTCCGCTACCTGTTCCTGATTCAGCCGGTGGCGGAAAGAGAAAGACCGGCCGAGCGCCGGCCGCAGCCGATGTATTATCAGCGCCCGCAGCCGTCAGCCGCCGGCGGGATGCGGGCCAAGCAGGCCCGGCCGCTGATCCCGGGTAAGAAAAGGCGCTGAAATAACTCCGGCAGGAGGGTCATAAAATGCTGGACGAAAAATTAAAAGAAGGTCTAACCTTTGATGATGTTTTAATCATGCCGGCCAGGTCAGAAGTCCTGCCGACCGAAGCCGACGTCTCCACCAGACTGACCAAGAATATCCCTCTCCAGATCCCCATCCTGAGTTCAGCCATGGACACCGTCACCACCTCTCGGATGGCCATCGCCCTGGCCCAGCAGGGGGGCATCGGCATAATCCACCGCAACCTATCGGTCGAAGACCAGGCGGAAGAAGTGGACAAGGTCAAGCGCCACGAGAGCGGGATGATCGTTGAACCCATCACTTTGCGTCCAACCGACAAAATTCACCGGGCCCTGGAGTTGATGAAGAAATACAGGATTTCGGGGCTGCCGGTAACCGATGAAAACAACAAGCTGGTCGGCATCCTGACCAACCGCGATATCCGTTTTGAGAGCCGCCTGGAGATTCCGGTTTCTGAAATCATGACTAAAGAGCTGATCACCGTCCCCGTCGGCACCCCGCTTGAAGAAGCCGAAAAATTATTCCACCAGCACAAGGTGGAAAAAATACTGATCGTGGACGAGAATTACCATCTCAAGGGTCTCATAACTTACAAGGACATCCTGAAACGCATCCAGTATCCCCTGGCTTCCAAGGATAAGCTGGGCAGACTGCGGGTTGGAGCGGCGGTCGGGGTCGGAGCCGAGGTCCTGGACAGGGTGGCGGCCCTGGTCAAGGCCGGTTGCGACGTCATCGTGGTCGACACTGCCCACGGACACTCGCAGAGGGTCCTGGACACGGTTAAGCTGATCCGGAATAAATACCCGGAGCTGGACCTCATTGCCGGAAACATCGCCACCGCTGAAGCGGCCGAAGACCTGATCAAGCTGGGCGTGGATGCGGTTAAAGTTGGCATCGGCCCAGGTTCCATCTGCACCACCAGGGTAGTGGCCGGTGTCGGCGTTCCTCAGATTACGGCCATCGCTGATGTCTATAAGGTCACCAGCAAGCATAACATCCCGCTGATTGCTGACGGGGGCCTCAAATATTCCGGAGACATTACCAAAGCTATTGCCGCCGGCGCTTCCTCGGTTATGCTGGGAAACCTCCTGGCTGGAACCGACGAATCACCCGGTGAGGTGGTCATTTATCAGGGACGAGCCTACAAAACTTACCGCGGGATGGGCTCACTCGAAGCCATGAAAAACGGCAGCCGCGACCGCTACTTCCAGGATACGGTGACCGAGACCACCAAGCTGGTACCGGAA
>JANLGB010000225.1:0-1659 GCA_024653405.1 Candidatus Saccharicenans sp. | reverse complement strand
CATCGAAGGCCGGGTGCCTTACAAGGGCAGCGCCGTTTCCATCGTCCAGATGCTGGTCGGTGGCTTGAAAGCTGGCATGGGATACGCCGGCTGCCGGACGATAGAAGAGCTGCAGAAAAGGGCCAAGTTCATTAAAATCACCCAGGCGGCCCTGAGGGAAAGCCACGTCCACGACGTGGTCATCACCAAGGAAGCTCCGAATTACCACCTGGATTAAAAAGACCCGACCTTGGTTCGGGCTCAGTTCTTGACCATTTTGATCCGGTTGTTTTCATCCAGCAGAACAATCTTCGGCAGGTGAAAATCCACTTCTTCTTCGCTCAGGTGGCAATAGGAAGTGATGATGATGATATCCCCTTCCCTGGCCTTGTGGGCGGCCGCTCCGTAGACGCCGATTTTGCCCGAGCCCGGCTGTTCCTTGATTAGGTAGGTGGTGAAGCGTTCGCCGTTGGTCACGTTATAGATTTCCACCCGTTCGTACTCCCTCATTCCTGCGGCTTTCATCAGGTCTTCATCTATCCCCAGGCTGCCCTCGTAATTGATATCGCTGTAGGTGACTTTGGCCCGGTGCAGTTTGGACTTAAGGTAAAGCATAATCATTTTTCTATCCCTCCTGATACTATCCGGAGATTATCTATTAACCTGGTCCGACCGATAAAGACAGCCAGGGCCACCAGTACCTGGCCCTCGATTGTCTCTAGCCGCTCCAGTGTCTTAAGGTTAACTACTTCCACGTAATCAATCCTGGCCAGCGGTTCGGTTGAGATCAATTCTATCATCTTCTGTCTTATTTTGGCCGCATCCTTCTCCCCTTCCCGAATGAGCTTTTCGGCCAGGTCCAGGCTTTTCTTTAAGACCAGGGCCGCCTGCCTTTCCTCGCGGCTGAGATAGGTGTTCCGAGAACTGAGGGCCAGACCATCATGGTCACGGACAAGGGGCAAAGGGACAATTTTAACTGGCAGGTTCAGGTCCTCCACCATTTTCTGCAGGATGATCACCTGCTGGGCATCTTTCCAGCCGAAATGGGCTTCATCCGGCTGCACCAGGTTGAAAAGTTTCAGGACGACGGTGCAGACCCCGCGGAAATGACCCGGCCGTGATTTGCCGCAGAGTTTATCCTGGAGGTCTTCCACTTCCACATAGGTTTTATAACCTTCGGGATACATGACTTCTACCGGCGGGTAGAACACCAGGTCCACCCCTTCCCTTTCCAACAGGGCCCGGTCCCGCTCCAGGTCTCTGGGATAGGTCCGGTAATCCTCGGCCGGTCCAAACTGCTTGGGGTTGACAAAGATCGAGACCACGGTCACATCCGAAGACTTTTTTGATTCCCGGACCAGGCTCAGGTGTCCTTCGTGAAGGTAACCCATGGTAGGAACAAAGCCGATTTTCAGGCCCTTCTTTTTCCAGGCCTGGATTTTTTCCCGCAGTTCAATCACCGTGCTGGCAATTTCCATGGCTTTTTCCGATCCTTTTTATTTTTCGTTCCTATTGATTCTCAAACCGCTTGCTGGCCCTCTCTTTTTTTCGCTGGCCCTATTCTAGGAGCAGCCAGGGCCTTATCGTCTGCCGGCCATAACCTTCCGCCTGACCTTCCTGGCCAGGCCGGCCTGTTCCTTTTTCAGGTGATAGCAGTGTTCATCCTGCGGATAATTTCCC
>JANLGB010000224.1 GCA_024653405.1 Candidatus Saccharicenans sp. | reverse complement strand
CGTTGTGCGTCAGGGAGAAATGAACCGTAGAGCCCGAGGAATAGCCAGCCAGAAAGAAGAGTGACAGCCAGACTGTGAAAAACAGAGCCACGCTTCTTCTCCCGGGCATGCTAAGAAAGTTTCCTCTCCTTCCCATTATATAATTTTTTATTCCTGTTCTTAAACCGGGCATTTTCCCCTCCTTTCTTCGGGCTTGGATAATTTTGATTTATCTCCAGAATGTCGACCGGAAAATAATAAAACAGGAGAGAACCGGGATGGGTTTCCCGGTTCTCTCCTGCCAGTTGTTCCACTTAGCGGTTCCCTTTTCTGGCCACCGCCCCTTTGGGCCCGGTGCCATCGCAGATCCTGGCCGCCAGGCTGGTCTGGGTCCGGAAGGTGGATCTGGACATAACCATGTTTCTGTTCATGGCTTTGTTCATCACCTGTCCGCCGCCGCTGCCTTCAGGAGAGCCTTTATATCCCGTTCCGTCCTTGGGTGCAGTCCAGTCAGGGTCCTGGCAATTGGGGATGCCGTCACCGTCGTGGTCGCGGTAGAAATCGTTGACTCCATCACCGTCTTCATCCACGAAGGGGCCACCCTTTTTCACCCTATTTTTGGGCTGCTCTTTAATCTGGTTCTGGACCCTGGCTCTTTCCTCGTTTCTGACCTGGCTCTTGGTCTGGTTCTGCTCTTGCTTCGACTTGACCAGCGTATGTTCAATTTCAGGCTGGCCTTCACCTTCCTTATTTATAGAGATTTGGTTGGTGACGGCCTGATTCTGGACCTGGTGCTCGATGCGGAGCTGGTGCTGATTTTCTACTTGGCCCTGCTCATTTTCCTGTCTTTCCACCCGGTTCTGAATTTCGTTCCTGACCTGGGTCTGCGACCTGGAATTTTCACTGGCCTGGTTCTCTATGGTTTTCTGAACCTCAGCCCGGACCTGCTCCTGCTCCCTGGTTCTTTCTTGCTGCTGGGTTTGAGGCTGCTCCTGGCCTTTATTCTGAACCTGGTTGGTGACCTGAACCTGCTCCTGGTTCTTCACCTTTTCCTTCTGCTCGACCTTCGCTTTTTCCTTGGTCTGCTCAGTATTCTCCTGAGCGAAGGAAAGAGAAGCCACCAGAGCTACCGCTAAAATCCCGATGGCTACTGCCATCAACGCTCTTTTTGTCCTCATGTTCAACCTCCTTATCCTGAGTTTCGCCCCTGTATAATGCAAAGCCCGTGCCGGGTTTTAAATTATTCATAATAAGTAAGATAATCTTATGGCCGGCAAAAATATCCGACAATTTTGACCGGTTTCCAACAATTTTGTCGGGTTCTAAAAGATGATTAGACTGGAGGCCCGGGGCAGGCAATAAATAAAAATGAATAAATGAGATGAATAAATTGGATAGAATGGCTATCTTGTGGTTGACGGGCTTGTTGTCTCGGGGCTCTTACATGAAAATAAGATTAAAAAGGCAGGTTATTATCCAGGGTTAGGGCCGGCATTAGGCGAATTCTCCAGGGCTTTGGACTTGACAGACCCAGACCGGCTTGCGCTTAAGCCCGAAGCTGGCCGGTGCCGGTTCCCAGCCAGGTCAGAAATCTCCTTATATTTCAATCAGCTCGTCACTTTGAGCCCTGAAAACCGAGGCGCTGGTTCGGGCTCCGGCGGTCACCGCCCCTGATTTTTTTATTTAAGGGTGCAGCGGCTGATGGCCAGCAGGTCAGAGAGAATGGAAAAACCGGTTTCAATCCGCCCGGCGCCCGCCCCCTGGATGGTAACTTTGCCCATCAGGTCCGTATCGAAGGTCAGGGCGTTCTGGGCCCCCATCACTCCGGCCAGGGGATCGGTCAGTGGCAGCTTTTGCGGGGCCACGCTGGCCTCAATTTTCTCCCCCTCCTTCTTCACGCTGGCTATCAGTTTGTATCTCAGCCCGGCTTCTTTAGCTTCCAGGATGTCCTTTTTCCTAAGATGGGAGATACCCTGGCGCCCGACATCAGCCGGTTGGAGCTGGCCTCCCATCAAGGCGTTAGCCAGGATGACCACCTTGGCCACGGCATCAAAGCCTTCGACATCGGCCGTCGGGTCGGCTTCGGCATAGCCCAGTTGCTGGGCCAGTTTCAGGGCTTCGTCATATTCCAGGCCCTCCAGTTCCATCTGGCTCAGGATGAAATTGGTGGTGCCATTCAGGATGCCCTTGACTTCCCGGAGGTCGTTGCCGGCTAGCCCGTTTTCGAACAGGTGGAAGACCGGGGTGCCACTCATGACCGTGCCTTCAATCCTGAAATGCCGGCGGTTGAGATGGGCCAGCTCTTTAAGCTCATGATAATGCAGGGCGGCCGGCCCCTTGTTGGAGGTGACCACGTGTTTTCCAGTCCGCAGAGCTTTTTTGATGTAGGAAGTAGCCGGTTCGCCAGTCTTAATGTCGGTGTAGGTCATTTCAGCCATGATGTCGGCCTCGACCTGCCCTATTAGGTCCAGGGGGTCGAGGTAATCGTCGGTTTTCTGCTTGGGGCCGGGGTACTGGTTGAGCTTCTTCCCATCTTTAAGCGTTTCCAGGACTTTTTCAATCTGCAGGCCTTCGGGAGCTACCACGGTACCCTTCATCAGGTCAGTTATGGCCACAATTTTCGGTTCGAATTGATAACAATCGCGCAGGAATTCAGCCTTGCCTTCCAGGATTTCCAGCAAGCCCTGGCCGACTGTTCCGCAACCGATTAAAATTATTTTATATTCCATGATGACCTCCCATCGTGCTGGCTATCTTATCACAAAATAATTTTGCTGAAAAGAATGAAGGGCCAGGACTCGTCGGCCGCCAGCTTAATTCAAAAATCAGTGGGCCCGCCGTGGAAGACAACCTGGTTCTTCTTTCTATCAATTGGAATTTCCGGTCCACCGCAGCGATAAAACCTGAGCCTATGAACTCCTTCGGCCTGGGCCATGACTTGGGTCATCGGGCGAGAGGTGGGCCCTCAGGCTTCGGTCCCCTCGGGCCTTAGAAAGGGGGGATTGGTGTGGAGGGGAGAGATTAAACTTATACCCGCGGGTCCTAACTATACTTTTAAAATGAAAAGGGGCCGTCCGGGAGGACAGCCCCTGATGGTTCAACTGCTAACGATTCAGGCTTTGGGTGCCTGCTGGGAAGTGATAAACTGTTCAATCCACTCGGTGGTGACACTCTTGGGTCTTTCGATCGGCAGTCCGAGAGCCCTATCCCAGATGAGCTGGGCCAGAACACCCATGGCTCTGGAAACGCCGAAAAACACGGTGTAGAAGTCATATTCGGTTACGCCGTAGTGCCAGAGCAGGCA
>JANLGB010000223.1:2532-3309 GCA_024653405.1 Candidatus Saccharicenans sp. | reverse complement strand
CGGCAGTTTTGAGGCCGGCTTCTTTTAATCTGCTCAGGACTTCTATAATGCCGGGATAAGGGCGGGAGTGCTGCTTGTAGGTGATGAGGTATTCCCGGCGGTATTCCTGGATAAGGGCTTTTATCGCCTCATCGTCATCGGCAATTTCCGGGACGGCTCGTTTGACCAGGACTTCCATCCCATCGCCGACCATCATCTTGCATTCATCCTCAGAGTACTGACGGTAGCCGTGGCGCGACAATACCAGGTTCAGGGTGGAGGTGATATCCTCAATGGTATTGAGCAGGGTTCCGTCCAGGTCAAAAATAACGCCTTTGAATCTCATGAGCAGTCATTTTACAGGGCGCTATCTCCTTCGTCAACGCCCCCGAGAGGGAGTGTGGTGAGAGTCTGAGAATTAGCACACACACCTTGCGGAACGCCCGTGAATTAAATTATTGCCGGAAGGTGATGTTTTTTTGAGTCCATGATTAAATAAAAGAAGGAGGTTAAGTAAGCAAAATGGGAATTGTGCGCTCAATCTGAGGGGGGAAGGATTAATTTATCGTCATTAATCAGCTTTATCTCAAAGAGACAAGAATAAGGCCGTTGCTAATATTCATAAACTCTAGAACTAGTCCTCTGCTTAAGTATGTAAACATAAATCATACTAATTAGAACAGGCCATCGTTGGTCTGAATGATAATTTGGGATCGGGCAGAAAACTTATATTTAAATCTCCAGGCATCATTGACGGTAGATGGAATTTTATTTTCGGTTCTTCCGGTTTCTTGTGGG
>JANLGB010000223.1:383-2522 GCA_024653405.1 Candidatus Saccharicenans sp. | reverse complement strand
AATGTTCTCAAGGAGCTGGCATTGTCTTGTTTGCTAATTTTAGTTAGATAGAGGAGGGCTCCACGATATTTTTTGGATCTCGTTGAAATTCTTATAATTGAGTGCTTTAATAATTCACAATTTGGCCTCTGGTTCTTACCCCACACTTTTATTATTACTCCAATTAGCACCAACAGAAATGTGGGATGAGTCTTATTTTCATGTTTTTGTTTGTCGCCATATGGTCCTAAGAGAACCCACAGAGTTTTATTAAAATCGCGAGATCTATTTGACAGGAAGAAATTTTTAATTTTCAGATTCACTGCCATCTGGAACTTTCCACAATTCTTAACTCCAGAATGCGGTCCAGGCGGAAGCAGCGCTCTTCCCGCCGCAGGAAGCAATAGGCCACCAGGGCTTCAAAAGTCCGGCCGCGGTATTCCATTGTGCCCAGTGAGAGGGGCTGCACCTGGCGCCGGCTCTTGGTATCGTCGGGCTTGAGGTAGGTTATGTCCAGCAATTTTTTCTGCTTGATGGCGTCTTTTATCCGCTGCCGTTTGAGCTCCAGCGGGAGGTGCTCCTCGGCCTTTCGGTACTGGAATTGCGTCAGGAAGCGGACCAACCGGTAATCCATCAAGATATGGCTTTTCTTGATGGGCTTTTTGAGCACCAGGCCGCGGAAGCTGGTGCAGCGGCTGAGGGCGACGTAGACTTGCCCCGAGGCAAAAGTGCCGCGCCCGATATCCACCACCACCCGGTCAAAAGTCTTGCCCTGACTCTTGTGAATAGTGACAGCCCAGGCCAGCCGCAGGGGATACTGGGTGAAGGTCCCGGCCACCCGGCTTATGATCTTGTTGCGCTTTTTGTCGTATTCAAACTCAAATATCTCCCACTGGTGGGGAAGGACATCGACCAGGGAATCATCCTGCAGCCGCACCATGATCACATCGGGCTTGTCCTCGGCTTCGATGATTTCTTCCACCCGGCCGATCGAACCGTTAACCCAGCGGCCGCAGGCGTCGTTATTAAGCAACATCACCTGGGCTCCTTCTTTAAGCGCCAGGATGGTGGCCGTCGGCAGGCTGTCCGGGTCGAAGTCACCCGAGATGATGCCCATATAGCGACGGCCGGCGCCCGGCAGCTTTTCCAGCTTTTCTTCATTGATGCCGTCAGCAGCCTGGTTGGTGCTGGTCAGGGTGATGTAGAACTCGTCTTCGGGCGGGACGAAATCCGGACGGCAGCGGGCATTGAGCCTGTGAAGCTGTTCTTCGGTTATGGAACGGTTGCGGATGGCGTTCAGCAGCTCCAGGAAAAAAGCTTCCTTCTGCCGGAAGACTTTTTCCAGCTCCACAAATTCCAGGTCAAAATTGGGGTCGTTGAAAGCTCGGGCCGAGAAAAAGTAGGGGGAGTCATAGTGAAGCCTGAAGGCGGCCTTTTCGCTGTTAGTGACCACCGGCGGCAACTGGTATAAATCGCCGATTAGAATCATCTGCAGCCCGCCGAACGGCAGGTCGGGAAATTCCCGGTTTATTCGCAGGGCTTTGTCTACGCAGTCCAGCAGGTCAGCCCGCACCATTGATATCTCATCAATGATCATGGCCTCAAGATTCTTGACGAGGGCCCGCTTCATGGCCGATAGTTTTTTGACCCGGTCTAAGGTGATGTCCGGCCGGAAGGCGAAAAAAGAGTGGATAGTCTGACCGCCGACGTTCAGGGCGGCCACCCCGGTCGGGGCCAGGACCACGACGTTCTTTTTGGTGTTATTACGGAAGTAATCCAGAAGGGTAGATTTGCCGGTGCCGGCCCGTCCGGTGATGAAGACGGATTTATTGGTGTTTTCCAGCAGGTCGAGGGTCCGCCGGAATTCTGGCGTAAATTCCAGGGTGGGCTTAACTGGAACTTTGGTGTGGCGGCTCATTTGCTATATTTTTACCATAAGAGCCTGTGGAGCTGAATCCAGCGCCTTAAAAGACTTTATTAATAAGATGACATGAAGTGAAGCCTGTTTTTCTCAGGAGCAAAAAATAAAACTCAAGCAGGAAGGCCAAGTTTGAAAAAAGATAAAGCCCCTCCTGAGGTGGCCATTTTTTACTAATTTTCTAAGAAAGAGAGCTTTATTTGGCCGCGTTTTTCTTCGCAATTAAAAAATTTGAAGGTGCG
>JANLGB010000223.1:0-373 GCA_024653405.1 Candidatus Saccharicenans sp. | reverse complement strand
CGGGCATTGTCTCTAAAAAGGGTAAGGAAAGCACAAGTTCTCCGGAGCATGAGCTCTGTTTCTTATTAGGGACTTTGTTTTTAAACTTAAAGCAGCTGAAGCCTTCATTTGCAACGCGATAAAGATTTGAAAGCAGGGGAGAAGTATTTCTAATCAATGGGGAGTCACCTTGGCCGAGATATAAACAACAAGCTTACTATCGTTTATCGTGGTCGGCTTTATCGATATGACAAAATAGCCGGCCAATTTAAATTTCTCTTAGCCTTATGCTCTTAGAGGATGTTGATAAGTTACCAGGCAATTTAAAATGATCGCCAGCTAATTATCGAGCGCTCAATGGGGGGAGGGATGGCTCTGGAGTTGTCAGAGCCAT